>CAYWWM010000406.1:0-3351 GCA_964461735.1 uncultured Solibacteraceae bacterium
CGCCCCTCGATCCCGTTTCGCTCTCCCATGTCGCCATTCCGTTGGGAGCCACCGCCGGCAACCTCTGGATGTGGCTGCCGCAGGTGCGAGTAGACCACACGCACCAGTTTGGCAACACGACCGCCGTCGTGCAGTTCGGGGTGCTGCGGCCCCAGTTTGGAGAAGGCGAAATCACCGATCGGCTCACGACGGCGGGCACTCTCTCGGACACTTTTTCGGGTTTAGGCGAACGCTCCACTCATCCGTTCTATCAGGCGCGGGTGGCGATCTCGCGCCCCATGCGAGGTTCGACCTTCGGGCTGGGCAATGCGTTCCACTACGGCCGGGAGGCGATTGGCAGCGATCGCAACTTCGATTCCTGGGCCTATGCGTTTGATTTGCAGCTTCCGTTGCATCCTCGCCTGATTCTACGCGGCGAGGGCTTTGTGGGCAGCAATCTGGTTCCGTTCCAGGGCGGATTCGGGCAGGGAGTGTCCGTATTAGCCGGGACCCCCGCGACGGCCCCGCCCGTGCGAATTCAGAAAATTGGCGCGGGGGGCGGTTGGGCCGAGCTCGCGATTCTTCCCACGGGCAATTCCAATAATATCATCTACCTGGGCGCCGGTACCGATGATCCTCGGGATTCCCATCTGTTGCCCGGGACTGGCCGCGCAAAAAATTCCTTCCTCTGGGCCAGCTATTTCCGTCAACTGGCCAACCGCGTCACACTTGCCTTCGAGTGGAGCAACTGGCAATTCCGCACGGAGAGTTTTGTGGGCGGCCGGCCGGGACCGCGCGGGAACTTTGGCAGCGCGAATGTGTTCAATCTCGCATTGGCCTACCAGTTCTAGGCGGAGGACGCCAGCCGCTCGACTTTGCGGTCGAAAGGCAGGCGTCAGACTCGTGGGAGGTTGTTGAAAAACCAGTGGAAGGGCCTGCGTCAGGGCACGGCTTCAGCCGTGCCGAAAAGCGCGCCCTTTGTTTTCAATCAAACTCCGGGAGCTTCGTCTGCGGCACGCTTGAAAGCGTGCCCTGACGAAGAGCCCGGAGACTTTTTCCCTGGAATCGAGTTAACAATGCATCGGCGGGCGGACTCGCCGCATCCAAAAGACAGCGGGGGGGAGTCCGCTCCGCAGCGGGCATTTCCGCCGGAGACGAGCGGGGAGGATACAAACGTGAAATCCAGACGGGGTACGAGGTGGGAGCTTCTCTTCGTATTAACCCTGGCAATTCCGGTCCTGGTGGTTGGCTTCTCCTCCGGCCCTCCGACGGGCCATAGCGGGGCTCCATTCTCTCCCGATTTCGGAAACACCTGTGCGGTATGTCACGGCAACGGCACCACGAACACCGCCGGTGGCAACGTGACCATCACCGCCCCCGATTCCTATGCCGGGGGCGAGACGGTTCCCATTACGGTGACGATCAGTGACTCGACCGCCCGCCGCTGGGGGTTTCAGTTGAGTGCCCGCACGGGGGGAGGCCAGCAGGCAGGCACGTTGCTGAATTCCAGTAACTTTACTCAGATCGCCACGCAAAGCGGCATCCAGTACATCGAGCATACATCGGCAGGCACGCGCAGCGGCGCGCAAGGCCCGGTGAGCTTTAACTTTCAATGGCGTGCCCCCGATGTCTCCACCGGCACGGTGACCTTTTACGTGGCTGCCAATGCGGCGAACAATAACGGCAACGACGACTTTGGCGATCATATCTACAAGAGCAGCCGGACGGTGCAGCCGCAAGCCAGCGGCCCGACGCCCTCCCTGAGCCAGAACGGAGTCGTGAACAGCGCCAGCTTTGCGGCGGGGACCAATCCGCTTCCACCCAGGACCATCGCCTTCATCTCGGGGAGCAATTTGAACGACGGGTCGTTCGCGGTGGGGACTACCTTCGATGGCGACGGCAGGCTCCTGACCTCCCTGGGCGGCGCCAGCGTTACATTCAACGGAACGGCCGCGCCGATCCTTTTCGCATCTCCCACGCTGCTCATGGTGCAAATTCCGGAGGAGGTGGCCGGCTCAACCTCCGCCTCGACGGTAGTGACGGTGAACGGGCGGAGCAGCGCGCCGCAAAACGTCCCGATCGGTGCGAGCCTGCCCGGCATCTTCACGTTGCAGCCCGGCGGCGTCGGGCAAGCCATCGCCCTGATTGCCGGCACGGCGACTCTGGCGGCGCCGGCGGGACCGGCTGCCCGGCCGGCCCGACGGGGAGAGTCCATCACCATTTTCAGCACGGGCCTGGGAGCCGTCACCAATCCGCCGGGCACCGGCAGGCGAGCGTCGAGCAGTCCGCTCTCGGCGACCATTGAGACGCCGCTGGTCACCGTCGGGGGCGCGGCGGCGACGGTGATCTCCTCCGGGCTGACGCCGGGTTTCGTAGGGCTCTACGGGGTCCTCGCGCAGATTCCCGAAGGAGCTCCCACGGGCAACGCCGTTTCGCTGACGCTGACGATAGGAGGAGTCCAGAGCAATTCCGCGACGATCGCGGTCGAAGGGTCAGTTCCCGCAAGCTCCGCCCCCACGGTTGTCGCTCTCTCGCCTAGCTCGATCTCGCTCGATTCCCCGGAGCGGACTTTGACCATTTTCGGCACGGGATTCACGCCGGCTTGCACAGTGACCTTGAACGGCGTGGCGAAGACCGCGTCGTACGTCAGCCCCACCCAGATGACGATCCTGGTTACTCCCGCCGATCTGGTCATTGAAGGAAGTTACCCGGTCGTGGTCACCAACCCGGCGCCGGGCGGCGGGTCCTCCAACACGTTCATGCTCTCTGTCGTTCCGCCGCGGCCCGACGACCCCTACGATGACTACGGTTACTGAGCCGCCTTCGGAAGCTGGTTGTGAAGATCGGAAGCCGCGGCTTTTCCGTAGCCCAGGCGTTTACGCCTGGGTTCGAGGAGGACCACACACGGTGTAGCCCCTTTTTAGGGGGCTTCTCCCTCCGAGCGGACCGAAAACCCCCTGAAGGGGGCTAAAGAAAGAGCATTCGATTCCGAGTTCCCAGGCGTGAACGCCTGGGCTAGAGAAAAGGGTTCGTTCCCGATGTGAGCTTCATGAATAATCCCGGTTTAGCCATGCCGAGAGACTGCGTTTCTCGAAACGGGCTTTAGCCCATGAGGGGAATCTTGGATAGCTTGCCGGATCAGGAACCGAAGACTTACCTCAGGCGCTGAAGCGCTTTCGACCGAGGCCCTATCGGCACGACTGAACCTGGATTATTCATGAAGCAGGAGGAGTGTCCTCCAGAAGTCGGGGTCCTTTGGATCCATCCCCGCAGGGGATGGACAGGAAAGCCGGGGGCAACGCCCCCGGAAGTGGAAACAGAAAGCGAGCCCGACCCTGCCAGGGTCGAACCTGCCGAGCAGGAGTGCGACCC
>CAYWWM010000407.1:0-3345 GCA_964461735.1 uncultured Solibacteraceae bacterium
GCTGGACCCCACCTGGTATCTGCCGCACCGTTGGCTCGGCTTTGCCTACGCGATGCAATCCGACTACGAGCAAGCAATCGCAGAGGCTGAAAAAGGTGAGCAGCTTTTTCCACGTGATAGCTGGGGCTTGGCATCTCTCGGGTACGCCTATGCCGTGTCTGGCAGGAAAGCAGAGGCGCGGAAGATACTCGATGAATTGAATGAATTATCCAAAGAGAAATACCAGCCAGCGATTGCGTGGGCTATCATCTACGCTGGCCTGGGGGAAAGGGACCAAGCCCTCGAATGGTTGGAAAAGGTCCCGGAGCGCTCCACGGAATCACAGTGGCTCAGGGCTATCCCAATGCTGGACCCGCTGCACTCCGACCCGCGCTTCCAGGACCTGCTGCGCCGCATGGGGTTGTAGTCAGAGCCGGGAGCGTAAGCGACCGGACAAAAACGCTTGTCCGGACAAAAAACCTTGTCCGCTCCCTTACGGTCGCGGCTCTGACGAACCGGGGCTGTAATCAGAGCCGGAAGCGTCAGCGACCGGACAATGCAGTTGGTTTCGAGGTCCGCGGTCGCGATTCTGAAAAGCATTTTGTCCGCTCCCTTACGGTCGCGGCTCTGATTCGGTCGCGGCTCTGACGGGCAAACCCAAAATGGCACGTCCGATTCCGCTCGCTTACTTCCTCACCTTCACCTGCTACGGCACGCGGCTCTATGGAGACGAGCGTGGCTCGGTGGATCGAAATCACAACGTTTATAGCACTCCGTTTCTTCCTCCCAGCACGAAGCGGGTCAGCGCTTTGCAAGGTGCAATGAATGAACAACCCTACGAATTGGACTCTGCTCGACGAAGCGTGGTGTTGGGGGCGATTCGTGAGGTTTGCACGCACCGAGATTGGAAATTGCGGGCAGCCCATGTGCGATCCACGCACGTCCATCTGGTGGTGAGCGCAGAAACTGCTCCCGAAAGAATTCTCAATGACCTCAAAGCGTATGCCAGCCGGGCGCTCAACCGAGCCGGACTTGGCAATGGCGTTCGCAAGCGCTGGACGCATCATGGCAGCACACGGTATCTTTGGAAACCGGGTCAAGTCGGTTCGGCGATCCATTACGTTGTCCGGGAGCAGGGATTTCCAATGGCGGTTTGGGAAGAATCAGAGCCGGGAGCGTCAACGGCCGGGCATCGGAGCCGGAAGCGTGAGCGACCGGGGGTTGGTTTTGGTTTCGAAATGAACCGGGAAAAGCAACCCCCGCTCCCTCACGGTCGCGGCTCTGACGCGGTCGCGGCTCTGAATGCTCCCGGCAAGGTTTATCTGGTGGGCGCGGGGCCGGGCGATCCCGGCTTGCTGACGCTCAAGGGGCAGCGCGTGATGCGCGAAGCCGACGTGATTGTTCTGGATTACCTGGCGAATCCGGAACTGCTGCTCGAAGCCAAGCCCGGCGCGGAGATCGTCTACGTAGGCCGCCACGCTGCGGAGCGAATGTCGCAGGACGAGATCAATCAGTTAATCGTTGACCGCGCCCGCCAGGGCAAAACGGTTTGCAGGCTCAAGGGTGGCGACCCGTTCATCTTCGGGCGCGGCGGCGAAGAGGCCGAGCCCGTCGCGGCGTCGGGCGTCCCGTTCGAGATCGTGCCCGGCGTGAGCGCGGGCTACGCCGTCCCGGCTTACGCCGGGATTCCGTTGACGCACCGGCAGCTCTCTTCAACCGTTCTGTTCATAACCGGCCACGAAGACCCGGAAAAAGAAGGCGGCTCAAACCTCGACTGGGAGAAGATCGCGCACGGCGCGTCTACGCTGGTTTTTTTCATGAGCGTCTCGACGCTGCCGCAGATTTCCCGAAAATTGATCGAGGCCGGGCGCGCGCCGTCCACGCCCGCCGCCACCATCCGTTGGGGCACGCGCGGCGAGCAGCAGGTGGTCGTGGCCACGCTCGCGACCATCGCCGAGCGGGCGCAGGCCGCCGGCATCAAACCACCCGCGCTGACGGTGGTCGGCGACGTGGTCACGCTGCGCGAAAAGCTGCAATGGTTCGAGCGCCTGCCGCTGTTCGGAGAGCGCATCCTGATCACGCGCGCCCGCGAGCAGGCCGCGGAGCTCGCCGAGGCGCTGCGCGCGCTCGGCGCGGAAACCATCGAGCTTCCGGTGATTGCCATCGAAGACCCGGAAGGCCCCGAGGACCGTGCAGCGCTCGATCGCGCCATCGAGCGCCTCCGAGATTACGACTGGCTGATCTTCACCAGCGCCAACGGCGTGCGAAAATTCGCCGAGCGCCTCGCGGAATCCGGGACGGATATTCGCACTTTGGCCGGAAAAAAAATCTGCGCCATCGGTCCGGCGACGGCGGGCGAGCTGCGCAAGCATCTCCTCACCGTAGACGTGGTGCCGCATTCGTACGTCGCGGAGGGCCTGCTCGAGGCGCTCGCCTCCGAGCCGGTGGCCGGCAAACGGTTTCTGATCCCCCGCGCGAAAGTGGCGCGCGACGTCTTGCCGGAGGAACTTCGCAAGCGCGGCGCCGTGGTGGACGTGGTCGAGGCGTATCGCACGATTTTGCCAACCGAAGGAGCCGCCCGAACCGAGTTCGGCGAGCGAGTCGAATCCATTTTCGCGCGCCACCAGCCGACGCTGATCGTCTTTACCAGCTCCTCGACCGTGACCAATCTGCTGCGGTTGATCCCCTCGGGAAAGCGCGCGGCCTACCTGGACGGCGTGCGCATCGCTTCGATTGGCCCGATCACCAGCCGGACGGCGCGGCGCGCCGGACTGGCGGTGGCCATCGAAGCCCGCGAGCACACCATCCCGGCGCTCATCGAGGCGATTGTGGCGGCGGGAAATGGGCCGCGCCAGCAATCCTAGAGCGGTTTAACTCTTCGTGTAGACCATCAGGGCATAGCTTCAGCCAGCCGTAAGTCGTCCACTGCCCTGCGGCTTTAGCCGATGAAGTTTGTCTGGTAAGCTCCCGCAAAGACTTACCTCAGGCGCTAAAGCCGTTCGAGACAGAACCGTTGACCCAGGCATCGGTGTGGCTCCGGGGAGGGTAGATAAAAACTCCTTAATGGTTGCACAGGGGCTGTATACTGAGTGGCGGTCGGGCAGGCAAAATGGAAAGCCTGAAGATGCTAACGCCCCCGGCTTTTGCTCTCCCCTACGGGAGCGGGATCGGCTCAGCGATGCGGCGCAGATTGCTATTCCCTGTCATGGTCTTTGTAGTCCTGGCAGCGAGCCGGACGGCCCATTCCCAGATCATCAGCACGTATGCGGGCGGCGTCGTTGTGGTGAACCAGCCTGCGACAACAGTTCCGGTCAGTCAGCCGCGCGGCCTGGCTCCCGCGCGACACGGCGTACGCCGACCACGGCC
>CAYWWM010000408.1:0-3339 GCA_964461735.1 uncultured Solibacteraceae bacterium
AGAGGGATCTGGAGCAACTCCAGGTCGCGTAACCAAATGATTCCGCTTCCTTCGGCGACCACGTTCAGTTTGATGAGATCGGGGCGTTGCCCCTTCCGCAGGTAGAAAGGAGTTTCAAACGACGCCCACTCGGTAGTTCCTTGCACGCGATGGTGCAATCCTTTGGAAAAAAATTCCCCGCGCCCCGGAAACCGGCACCACATCTCCAGGTATGCTCCCTTCTGGAGATTGGCCGTCTTCATTCGCCCGCGGTACGTCAGGATACATTGCTCGACGCCGGGATTGGGCGCTTCGAAGAGACGAACGGTCCTCGCTTGGCCGGATTCGATCCGCCAACCCCCTTCGTCTACCGACACGCCATCTTGTGTGATGAGCTTTTCCGAGACGCTGAATGCGCGCAACGGTTGAGGTGGCCCGGCCGGCTCCGGCATCTGGAACAAGGATTTGATCCAGCTCAGCATGAACGGTTGATTGTACCAGAACTCTTGAGCAGCAGTTTCTCTAGCTGGACCCCGGAACAACCAGGTCGGGCATGGGAGTGCCCTGAAACAGACGGCGGCACGGTTTCGCCAGCCAGCGGGCCCAGCGATTGGCGGTCCTGCGGCGGGCGCTGTCGGTGGCGATCCCGGTATTGGCGTACATCTGCCGGTAGAGTTTCGAGATGAAGAGGAATGCGAGCCGCGCCTTCAGCGACTTGACGCACTGCGCGCGCTTCCAAATTTCCGGAAGGCTGTAGAAGCTGTCCCAGACTCTCTGCGTGCCGTTGCGGATTTCCTCCGGCGTCATCGTCGGGTGGGGGGTATAGAGCTTGGGACGGAGGTGGCCCGGGATCAGCCAATACCGCGTGATGGGAATGCCTTGGATTCGATCGGCGCTCGCTGCCAGGCTCTTCTCCCAGCGCTCGAAATCCACCGTGCCGGGAAACGGCGTCAGCGTCACGAATTGAGCGAAGGTGATGTCGGCTTGCTTGGCGAGCGCAGCGGTAGCTTCAAAAGTGTCCTGCCGGTCGGTGGGAAGCCCGAAGATGAACGATCCCAGCACATGCACGCCGTGTTGCTTGAAGGTTTGCAGGCGCTTTGCCAGGTTGTCACCGGAGCAATTGAAATCCTTGTAGATCGCCTTCAAGCCCTCCTCGGTGACGGCTTCGACGCCAACCAACGCCCCTTTGATATGGGCTTTCCGCATCGCCTCGAGAAACTGCACATCTTCGGCGGCTTCCATGGTGATCTGCGTGAAAAAGATCGTATCGGGAGGAAGTTCGGCCAGCCGCTCCATCAGCTCAAACCGCTCGGCGCGCAGGGAGAGCAGTTCGTCCAGGCGCTGCTGGTTGTTCTGACGCCGCGCCAGCTCGATGTCGGTCAGCGTGACCGGATAAAAATTGTCGTCGGCCAGGGCGATGAATCGGAATCCCAACCGCCGGAGATGGACAATCTCCTCGATCACGGGGTCGGCGGCGCGCTGGCGAGGGCGCTGGCCATCCGTGCGCCAGACCGAGCAAAACGAGCAGTGCTTGGGACAGCCGCGAACCGTCTGCACCGAGGCCCACATGTAACTCTTGGGCGGCAGCAGATCCCACCGTGCCGGAAGAAATTCCTCGGCTCCCAGGCGTCCGCCCTCATAGATCGGCCGCGGGGTTCCTTGGGCGCAATCCGCCAGGACATGGCTCCAGACCACGTCGCCGTCTCCCTTGACCACGGCATGGGCGCCGCCGAGCTCACGCGCTTCTTCCGGATACAGCGAAGCGTGGATACCGCCGAACACAACCCAGGCGCCGCGCGCGCGGGCGAGCCGACCGATTTCGAGGCCGCGCAAGGCGTTGGCCGTATGAATGCCAATCCCCACAATGTCCCCTCGATGAATCCGGTCGAGATCGAGAGGCTCCAAGGTCTCGTCGGTGATGATCGGGTCGCCGTAGTGCGCCGGCGTGGCGGCTGCCAGAACGTACAACCAGCGGGGAGTGATGACGCCGACTCCAAACGACACGTCGCTGGGATTGACCAGATGAACCCGCACCAGATGGAATCTCCTCTCTTGTTCTGCTCAGGAAACCTTTGACTCAAGCGGAAGGGTGAAAGGCAATCCTGGAAATGCAAAAGACGCGCAAAGATGAACGCTTGATTGTACCAGAATCCGAGCGGTTGCGAGGATTTTTCGCCGACCCGGCGGTCAGATGGAAATTGATTTGGCGGACCTGGCGGGAGTCGGATCCCGCCCGCGGGTTGAAATGGGTTCCATTGACTCCCTCGAAGGAACCGTATTACGCTGTGGCTTGTCGAAGGAGGTCTATCTCCACCACAGCGGAAATCCCGTCAGACGCCACGCCTGACGGATGTTAAAACAGGAGGGGAATATGCATCACTCTTGGATAGCTCGGCGTTTGCTACAGGCAGCGCTACTGGTTGGAATGTTCGCCTGGGCCGGGTCGGTCAAAGCACAGCTCGACCCGAAGGCGCTCGCCTATCTACCGCTGGACCAGGTTAAATGGACCAACAACGCCAATGGGTCGAAGCAGTCGGTGGTGGTCGGCGATCCTGAAAAGCCCGGCATGTACGTCGTCCTGTACATCTGGCCCGCGCATAACATGAGCCGTCCCCACTTCCATCCGAATGACCGGTTCATCACCGTTATCAAGGGAACTTGGTGGGTCGGCACGGGGTCGAAATTCGACCCGGCCAGCACCGTTCCCATGCCGGCGGGCACCTTTGTCACGCATTTCGGGAAACAGATCCACTACGACGGCGCCAAGGACGAGGACGCCTATTTGCAGATCGTGGGCATGGGGCCGGGAACATCAACACCCGCCGAAACAAAGTGAATTCCAGGTAGATTCAGCCCACGAGATCAATTCGTCCACCGATTGATGCAACCGGAATAAGTTTGGTGGACCTGGGGGGAGTCGAACCCCCGACCTCTTCAATGCCATTGAAGCGCGCTCCCAACTGCGCCACAGGCCCACGCTGCCTTATTAGTACCACCTTTGCGGAAAAGCTGTCAAACGCAGTCCGGATGGCGGCCAGTGTTTTCCGGAAGTAGGTGGAACATGTTTGAGCCTGTCATTCTGAGCGCAGCGAAGAATCTGCTTGTCGCCCACTTACTCAAAGCAAAAGCAGATGCTTCGCTACGCTCAGCATGACAAGCCCGTATTTTGTGCTGCGCATTTCTGGGACACGACACTGGAGATGAGCTGAACCATCCGCCCCAGCCGGTTTTCTGGGATTCGCAAAATCCGGCTGCGACGCGGCCGCCTCCAGCCGCATCTGTTAAAGAGGGACTGATGTAGCGCCGGCCTCTGGCCGGCTCTTGAGCTGCCGAGACGGCGGCGCTACACGTGCGACATGC
>CAYWWM010000409.1:0-3338 GCA_964461735.1 uncultured Solibacteraceae bacterium
CCCGTCCGATGCATCGCCTGCTGCAGGGCGACGTCGGGAGCGGCAAGACCATCGTCGCGCTCCAGGCCGCCGTGGTCGCGATCGAAAACGGCTATCAGGTCGCCGTGATGGCCCCCACCGAAATCCTCGCCGCGCAACACTACTTCTGTTTCCGGCGGCTTCTCGCGCAGTCCGGATATACGCCGGTTCTGCTCAGCGGCAGCGCGGGCCTGCGGGAAAAGCGGGCGGTCAAAAAACTGCTCCGGGAAGGCGCGGCCCAGATCGCCATCGGCACCCATGCGCTCGTCGAGCAGGACGTCGAGTTCAAGTCGCTCGGCCTCGTCATCATTGACGAGCAGCACCGCTTTGGGGTCATGCAGCGGCTGCGCCTGATGCAGAAGGCGCAAACCCCCGACACGCTCGTCATGACCGCCACGCCCATCCCGCGCACGCTCGCGCTCACGATCTACGGCGACCTCGACGTCTCGGTCATTGACGAGCTTCCGGCGGGCCGCCGGCCGATCCTCACGCGGCTCCTGGCCGAGGAAGCCGCCGGCAAGGCGTATGAGTTCGTGCGCGCGCAGGTTGCCTCCGGCGCCCAGGCCTTCATCGTTTGTCCCGTCATCGAGGATGCTCCCGCCACAGCAAGCCGCAGCCGTTCCGCAACGGGCGACTTGCAGTCCGCGCTGAAGATGCATGAACAATTGTCGAAGCGGGTATTCCCGGAATTTCAGGTAGGTCTGCTCCATGGCCGGTTGCCGGCGGAGGAAAAGGAAAGGACCATGGCGGCGTTCCAGGCCGGCGAAATTCCGATCCTGGTCGGGACGACCGTTATCGAGGTCGGCGTGGATGTGCCGAACGCCACGGTCATGGTGATTCAGCAGGCGGAGCGCTTCGGCTTGGCGCAACTCCACCAACTGCGCGGCCGGGTCGGCCGGAGCCATCGCCAGTCGCATTGCCTGCTGCTCGCCTCCCGCGAGCAGACCGACGCTGCGCGTCAAAGGCTGGCGGAGCTCGAGCGAACTCATGACGGATTCGAGATTGCGGAACTAGACATGCGCCTGCGCGGCCCGGGAGAGTTCATGGGAACGCGGCAGTCCGGGCTTCCGGCGCTGCGCGTAGCGAATCTGCTGCGGGACCAGGACATCCTGGAGAAGGCGCGCCGCATGGCGATGGACTTTGTCGAACACGGCGACCGGCAGGAACTCGCCCGGCTGATCAACTACATCAAAGAAAACTGGAACCGCCGCTATGGCCTGGTGCGGGTCGGATAGGCGGCAACCCCGCGCGAGGATGTCTCATCCTATTGAGAGGGCAGACCGCGGCGAGCTTGCCCTGTTTGGTCCCCCTCGAAAGCTTGCCGATACTCGCGGCATACGATCGGGTTTATAGTGTGAGGAGGCGGGACCGGCTCGCCAGGACAATTCCCGCCAGGGAGGAACCGATGCCCAAAGCTCCAAAGAACCTTCCCCGTTTGCTTGCAGGATTCGCGTTTCTGCTTCTCGTGACGGCGCCCGCTGCGGCGGACACGCAGTTCCGCGTCCGGCGGATGACCCGCAATGACGTTCCGCTCGGGAAAGGCCAGTGCGACATCCGGCTGCGTGTGGACAACGAAGCCGAGGTCAGCGTGCGCGGAGACATGGTGTACGTCCGAACCATCAACGGACGGGACGCGCGCGACGACGGCTCGGAATGCAACGAGCCGCTGCCCGCCCGTAGCGTCAGCGATTTCAACTTCGAAGTCCGCGACCGGCGCGGGGACATCGTGCTGCTGTCGGAGCCGACTCCCCGCAGCGGCAACCGCGCCGTGGTGCGGATTCGCGATAACGAAGGCGGCGAGGGACGCTACCACTTCCGGCTGAGCTGGCAGATGGACGGCAGAGACTCTAGCCGTGACACCGGCCGCTTTCCGGACGATCGGAGCAGAGGGGATTTCGGAGACGGCCGCAGAGGCAGCGGCTCCGCGATTGGCTACGCCATAGACGCCTGTGGAGACGCCGTCACCGACCGGATTGCGAGGGAGTACCGCAATGCAGACGTGGACATCCTGAACATTCGCGCCGACAACGGCCCCGGACGCAACGATTACATCGTGGGAGAGGCGGCGATTGGGCGAGGACGCAACACCCAAACGTTCGGCTTCGCGTGTCAGGTGGATTTGAACACCGGGCGCGTGCGCAACGTCAACGTCAGGCGGCGTTAGAACGAGAGCCGCAGGGCGAACTGGAGCTGGCGCGCGGTGGTGGCCGACTGCGAGAGCCTTCCGGCGCTGGAGCTGCGCCGGCCGGAGCGGCCGGAGAACACCACGGCGGTGTTTCCCTGGTTGCGCGCGAAATTGGGGTGATTCAGCAGATTGAAGAGCTCGGCCCGGAACTGCAACCGCTTCTGCGAGTCAATCGAAAATTCCTTCTGCAAAGAAACGTCGGCGTTGAACACGCTGGGCGCGATGACGGTGTTGCGCCCGAGATTCCCGAGGGTCCCCGAGTCCGGGAGGGAAAACGCGCAGGGATCGTAGTACAGGTCCGGGGTTCCCAGCTCTCGCCCAGCATCAATGCCCGCACAGCCCTCGCTGACGCCCTCCGTGGGATTGTTGCTCCGTCCGGGGAGCAAGTTGGGGCGCGTCGGCGCAAACAGGTATCCCGGAGTCCGCACGTTCACTTCGATCGTGGTGGGAACGCCGGTGCGATAGGAAACGATTCCACCCAACCGCCAGCCGCCCAGCAGCGCCGCTCCAAAGCCCGAGTTCGCCCAGCGTTGTCCCGGCCCAAACGGGGGCGTCCAAAAGTAATTGACCGCCAGCCGATGGCGGATGTTGAAGTCGGAGAGGGCGCGTTCGAGCGTCCGGCGGAATCCGAACTGTAGGCTCTCGCCGTTCGGGCCGGTCGAAACATCGTCCACCGACTTGCTGAAGGTGTAGCGCGCCTGCATCGAGACCCCGCGCCCGAGCCGCCCGTTGAGCGACAGTTGCATGGAGTTGTAGAACGAATTCGCGTCGGAGGCGAGCAGCGCAATCGTGCCGCGCGCTGGGTTGAGCGGCCCGGCGTCCGGGGGAAAGAAAAGGGAGCCGTCGGCCCGCGTGACCCACGGCGGAAACATGTTGATCTCGTAGCGGCGAAACAGATGGATTCCCCGCGCGCCCACGTACGAAGTTTGAAAGTCCCACTGGGAGGAGAGCGGCTGCTGGATTGAAAAGCTGTAGCGCAGCACGCGGGGCGTCTGCCTGTGGAAGTAATCCATGATGTGGACGTTCGGCAGAAGCGCCCCCGGCAACGATGCGGCCGCCTCTGCCTTCGGAAACGTGGTGGTGGCGTCGAAATTCGGGTTCGTCACCGTATTCCAAAACGGCGCGGTATTCTTTC
>CAYWWM010000410.1:0-3325 GCA_964461735.1 uncultured Solibacteraceae bacterium
CGTCCGGAGCCAGAATCATCACCAGGTCGGAGCGGCGCACCGCCTCGGCCGGCGGCAGCACCTCGAACCCGTCGGCCTTGGCCACCTGGGCCGACTTGCGCCCCGGGGCCAGGCCTACCACGACCGAGAAGCCGCTGTCGCGGAGGTTCTGCGCCTGCGCGTGCCCCTGGCTGCCGTAGCCGAGCATGGCAATCTGCTTGCCGCGCAGCAACTCGGGATTGGCGTCCTTGTCATAGAAAATTTCCATCGCGGGTCCCTTTCCGTCCGAGAATCAAAACGCCGTTCGCCCAGCCTTGGCCCATCCGAGTGTCTTTCCTTCCTCCGCCTTCCAAACCTCCACCAGACCTCGGCTAGGTCCGCCTCGTCCGAGCCTCCCGTCATGCTAGCATGTAGGGGCGCAAAAGTCATTAACAAAATTCATGATTATTATCTGGTTAATAATTTTTGTTTATACAGAGCCGCCTTGGAGCGCCTGGAAAGCCATTTTCGTCGGCTGACCCGCACGCACCCACTGGGAGTGGATTTTCTCTTCGGTTTTGGTAAGTCGAAAGAACCGAGAAGGCCGAGAAAAGCCGGCTTTTATGGGCGAAGACCAAAACCGACTTGTAGAGCGCTGCCGATTTCCGATAAGCTTGCGGTATGGGCGAACTCAACTGCGCCGTGGTCGCCTACCTGCCCGGACCGCTGGGGGAGTTCGTGGACAGCCTGCGGGGACGGCTGAACCCGCGCTTTGCGCACTGGCAGGCGCACGTCTCGATCCTGCCGCCGCGCCCGCTGCCTGCGGGCCCCAACCAAGCGTTGGCGGAGCTGCGGGAGAAGTGCCTGCTGCAGGAGCCTTTCGAGGCGGAGCTCTCGGAAGTGCTGACGTTTTGGCCCGCCAACGGAGTGGTCTATCTATCTATTTCCACGGGTTCCGAGCGTCTGGTCGCGCTGCATGAGCTGCTCAACGGCGGACCGCTGGGATGGGTCGAACCCTACTCCTACGTTCCTCACGTCACCATAGCCCAGGAGCTCGATGAGGCCGAGACGCGCGCCGCGCTCCGAGAAGCTTGCTGCGAATGGGCCCGCTACGCCGGGAGTCGGTCGTTCCGCGGCGAGTCGCTCTCGCTCGTCCGCCAGGAACCCGACCAGCGCTGGACCGACCTCGCGCCCGTCTTGCTCGGCGGCGCGCTGAAACCCTCCCGCCGATAATCATTCCGAGCCACGCGGAGGGAGGCGGATTATTCGCTGATTAGCTGGCCCCGTCTTCGGGGTTCTTCGATCCGGACGATTTTGCCCACGGAGGGCACGCCGTTGCCGTTCAGGAGAAACAACAAGTAGTGTCCGGGCGGACACAAGGCGCCGTTGGCCGGTGCGGTGACCTGGAGGCCACCAACAGCCTGGGTGAAGCTCAGCTCGTTGAAGCGTTGGTTGAAATTGAAGCCATGGCTGACCGAAGATAGGCGCACCCAGGTGACCCGGGCGATGGTGGAGGCGTCAGGAGTCGCTACGAAAAAGGGCGCGTTGTACCTGACGACTGTGGGAGCCGAGTTGATGGCGGGCCGCGGCCCCTGAAAGAGGTACGGCGGCGAGAATATCTCCGCGCTGCCAGCGGATTCCTCGGTTCCACCGGCCGCCACCACCCGGCCGTCGGGCAGGAGGAAGGCGACCGAGTGGTAGCCACGGTAAATCGTAGAACTGGCCAGGGAGGTCCACATGCCCGTAGCCGGGTTCCAGAGTTCGGCGGCCAGCGCGGGCACGGTCTCATTGTCAAAGCCCGCGCCGCTGCTTCCGCCGGTTGCCAAGACGGTGCCATCGGGCAGCAGCGTGGCATTGAACTGCCTCCGCGCCGCCGACATCGAGGCGGTCGTCTGCCAAGCGGGGGAAGGGCTGTTCAAATCTATCACTTCGGCCGTGGCCAGGGGCGGGTCGGCGCCGCCGATCCCGATGACTTTTCCCGGCCCGTACATGACGGCGGCGCCACTTTCCCGGTCGAGCGCGTTCGTATTCGCGACAAAGGTCCAAGAGCCCGTTCCACTCGTGTCCAGGTAGTGGGAGTCCCTGCCCGAGCCGGCGCGAAAGACCTTGCCGTTGGGCGCCACGAAAAGCCGAGGATAGAGAGCCATACGGAGTTGCGCACCGGTGAGGTCGCGCCAAGTTCCGGTGGCCGTCTGCCAGACCTGGGGGAGGATGTTGTTGGTGGTCGCGTTGATATGTCCGGAAACCACCACCACGTCTCCGTTGGGCAACGTTGTGACGGTGGGGTACCAGCGCCCGGCGTTCATGTCCGGCAGCCGAGTCCACGACCCTGTCACCGGATCAAAAATGCTGGCATTGGGCAAGCCGACACTGATCGCCACATGGCCGCCGGCCATAAACAGTCGCCCGTCCGCCAGGAAGCTGTGGCCGGTGCAATAGTGTATATATCCCGGCCCTGACACCACGCTAAAGGTGTTCGTTCCCGGGTCCCAGAGGTCGGTCGCGACAGGCTCAACATCATCCCAAAAGAGCACCTTGCCTGTCGGAAGCAGATGCGCGTGGATGGCACGGGAGGGCCAGGTTTGCACTGCGCTCCACTGGCCGAGCAGCGCCGGGTCGTTCTGAGCCCAGCCGGCCCTCCACACGGCCATACCAGCCACGGCGACGAGAACACACCAAAGTAGATGCAGGACCAGACGAAAGCCGTTCTTGTGTGGCGTGCAAGAGACAGAGTCCGGGCAGCCCCTAGGCATGGTTCGCTCAATTATACAGCACCTTCACGAGCCGGTGGCTGCCCCTTGCCCGAAGAGTAATCCCGTGAATAGCCGGCCCGTTCAGCGGGACGGCAACGGATTCATGAAATAGATCGCGGCCCGGAAGGGGCATCTGCTTCCTCTATACGGCATATCCGCCCGTATGAATTTCTATCCGTCTCAGTTCACAGTGGCTTTAATAACTACGGTCACGCGATGGGCGGTGCCGCCCGCGGTGGCCATCACAAAGTCCAATTTGTCATTCAGGTTCAACGTGGATTCGGCGACCACGATATCGGTCCCGGTCTTGGTCTCGCCGTCGGCATCACACATCATGCTGGAGGCCAGGATGTTGTTTGGGGTTGCAGTTCCAACCTGGCGCTGGAGGTTGATGCTCGGCGTGCCCGCGTCCGAGAAGCACGTGACCGAATTGATCGTCATCGGGCCAATCACGTTCGCGTAGATTGTTTTCTGGTCATCGGTATCGGCCAGCGGACTGCACGTGTCGCACCCGGCCAGGTAGTTGATCCCACGAATCGCCAGATTCCCCGGTATCCCGACTAGTATTACAACGTTAAGTATTATGGGCTGCGAGAGTTCCTTGCTGTGGCACC
>CAYWWM010000411.1:0-3317 GCA_964461735.1 uncultured Solibacteraceae bacterium
GTACTGGGCGGTGCCGGTGGGCAGCCCGTTCACCAGCCGCTCCGGCCCATTCGGCGCCGGCCAGTACCGGAAAAACGGCAGCATGCCCGGCACCAGATCGGGAACGCGAGCATACACACCGGAAGCGTCCGGCAGAAGACCCTGCCGCGCTTGGTTGCTGGGCACGTAGGTGAACAGGCTCACCCCTAAGCGCTCTCGAAATCCTTCGTAATTTCCGAAGGCAAACATCTTGTCCCGGATGATGGGACCGCCCAGCGAGCCGCCGAACTGGTTCCGCTTGAACGGCGGGACCGGCGTCGGCTCCGGGGCCTCGGTGACGTCAAAGTAGTTTCGCGTGTCCAAGACGTTGTTGCGCAGGAATTCGAAGGCCGATCCATGCAATTGGTTGGTGCCCGAGGCGGTCACAATGGTGACCTGCGCGCCGGCCCGTTTTCCGTACTCGGCCCCATAGGTGTGCCCGACGACGTTGAATTCGCGCACCGCGTCCACCCCGAGCAGGTACCCGCTCATCCCTTGGGGCGCGGTGTAGACGCCGGCCGCGTTGTTGCCGACATAGTCCACCCCGTTCATGGTGAAGCGATTGCTATCGGGCCGCTTGCCCGCGATCGAATACGAAGGTGAGTTGGAGTCGGTGGTGTTGGAGCGGTTGCTGATGACGCCGGCGTTGAGCCGCATCAGCTCGAGGAAGCTCCGACCGTTCAGCGGCAGGTCCCGCACCTGTTCGGTGGTGACCAAGCCGGAGGTGGCGGCGAGCGTCGTGTTTACCAGCGGCGCTTCCCCGGTCACTTCGACGGTCTGCTGCACCTGGCCGACTTCGAGCGTCAGGTTAAGCGCCACCTCCTGCCCTATGGACAGGCTAATGCCGCTGCGGACCAGTTGCCGGAAGCCCGGCTTCTCCACCGTCACCTCATACGGACCTACCGGCAGAGACGGAACCGTGTAGTTGCCGCTGATGCCAGTCTCCGCTAGGCGTGTCAGTCCGGTTTCGAGATTCCGCACGCTCACGGTGGCTTGTGGAATCACCGCGCCGCTCGAGTCGCGCACGGTGCCGCTGATGGCCCCGGAAAATCCTTGACCAAAAACTAATGAACTTCCCAACACGATCACTCCCAGTATGCCGATTCCGAATCGTGTCAGGACTCGCCCGTTCTTGCTCGCCATAAATTCCTCCTCTTTATTTTCTGCAACGTTGTTCCGCAAGACGCCGGCAGCTTCCCAGACGGACAAGCAGGGCCCTTCCGCACCCCGCCTTCCTGCCCAAGCCTGCGAACTGGACTGCAAGTTCACCGCTCAACGAGCTTGCAATTGCCACTGTGGGGCGAACCCCATCCGCCCCTGTTCATGGAACTGAAAAGACCCAGCCTCTCGTCCACTGGAACAGTAAATCCACGGCCAGACGAAATCAATCGAGTAGGTACCCTATTCGCCAAGGATTCTTCCGTTAACCTCCCGCTATTAATTCATTGACTCACGACACCCTAGAACCGCCATTTGGTCTACCCTAGCTGACACAACTTCACGAAAGTGGGCGTAACGGAAGTGGGAGTAGAGGGAGTGGTTTGTTGTCCCTACTCCCCACTCCCTACTCCCCACTCTCCACTCCCCCGTTGTTTAGAACTCCAGCCGCAGCGCGAACTGGATTTGCCGCTCGCGCGTGGTGGTTTCTCGAATGAACCCGGCCGAGTCGGCAAAGCTATCGCCCGAGAAAACGTTCAGTTCGGGCGTGTCGAAGTTGGCGTGATTGAGCAGGTTGAAAATCTCCGTCCGAAACTGCAGATTCCAGCCCTCCTGCAGAGGAATATCCTTGAAAAACGAGGTGTTCACGTTCACCAGACCCGGCCCGTAAAATACGCCGCGCCCGACGTCTCCGTAGGTCCCGGGCAGGGGCCGCGAGAAGGCGTTGGGATCGAAGTAGCGGCCGGTTTTCTTGAACCCGTCCACGCCCAGAATCGCCTTCCCTTGGAACTCGGGATTGCGGTTGGGCACGTCGGGATTGCGCTGGTTCCCGTCGCCGGTATTGTTGTCGCCGAACAGAGGCAGAATGGGGAAGCCGCTCTGCGCGCTGAGGGAACCGTTCCACTGCCAGCCGCCAATGACCTTGTCCACCCAGCCGGTGGCGCCGCCGCCGATGAACCGGCCCCGTCCGAACGGCAACTGGTAGCTGAAGCTGGTGTTGGAGCGGTGCGCAACGCTGTAGGACGCGACTCCCTTGCTGGCCTTGAGGTTGAACCGGTTCAGGGGTTGCGCCGCCTCATTCTGGTGCTGTCCGCCCAGGATGGCAGAATTGAGATCCAGCACTTTCCCAAACGTGTAATTGGTCTTGAACGTCAATCCGGCGCGGGCGCGCTTGGTCAGCGAGACGCTCCCGGCGTGGTAGCTGCTGGTGCCCAGATACATCCACAATTGGGTGGAGCCAACCAAGGGGTTGGGCCGCGTGTTCGGAGCACCCGCGCCCCACGGAATGTACTCGGTTCCCCGGGGGACGAGCTGGCTGGCCGACAAGGTTCCGCCCGCCAGACATCCCGCAGCGGCCTCGCACCGTAGCGGTCGAATCGTATTCATATCGATCGTGGTGGAGACGTGATAGGACTGGCTGCCGATATAGCCTACTTCCACCGCGAGGTCTTGCATGATCTCCCGTTCCACCTCCAGGCTCCATTGCTGAATGGTCGGGGTATGCAGGTTCGGATCAACTCCGGCGCTCGCGTAGATGGCGCAGACTCTCGGCCGGATGGCTGACTCCGCGACCGACCGGCAAGTGGGCGCCGGCGGGGTGCTGTTGTCGATGGGCCGGAAGGAATGCAGCGGCACACCCTCGAGCACCAGCCGCCCGTTGAACGGCGGATTGGAGTTCAGCCGGTTGTTCAGATTATCCTGGAGGTCGTTGTGAATCCCAAAGCCGGCCCGCACCGCCCATTTTCCTACGCCGGTCGGGTCCCAGGCCACGCCCACCCGCGGCTGCCAGAGCGCCAGCGCGTTGTTCTCCAGCAACGCCGAGCGGCCAATGAAGGGGTCGGTGTGGATGACCCCGTTCGTAAAGTTGAAGTTGGAGGCGCGCCCGGTCGATTCATTCCATCCCGTGGTCATCTCGTACCGCAAGCCCAGACGCAGGGTGAGATTCGGGCGGAGCTTCATTTCATCCTGGAAATACCAGGCCGCTTCCGTGCTGCGGAAGTTCATCGGCGTTGGACTGGGGACTCCCGTAAACTGCCTCGGCCGATCCCGGAGAAAGTCCCGCAAGGTGCGGTAGGTCATGGTGCCGGCGTTGTTCTGATTCGAGGAAAACGTCTGTTGCTCGATCTTCATGAACCACACGC
>CAYWWM010000412.1:0-3308 GCA_964461735.1 uncultured Solibacteraceae bacterium
TTCCGGGGCATCCACGACTCCATCGTCAACTACGGCGGCAACCGCGCGCCGGAGGCGATCACGTGCACGCACGAAGAGATTTCCGTGGCCGTGGCGCACGGCTACGCCAAGGCGGCGGGCCGGCCTATGGTTGCTCTGCTCCACAACGTGGTCGGCCTGCAGCACGCCTGCATGGCGATCTTCAACGCCTGGTGCGACCGCGTGCCCGTGCTGCTGCTCGGCGGCACCGGCCCGATGGACGCCGCCACGCGCCGCCCCTGGATTGAATGGATTCATACGGCGCTCGTGCAGGGCAATCAGATTCGGGATTACGTCAAGTGGGACGACCAGCCTCATACCCTCGCCGCCGTGCCGGAGTCGCTTCTGCGGGCCTTGCGGATTGCCACCACCGAGCCGACCGGGCCTGTCTATGTGTGCTTCGACTCCGAGCTGCAGGAGAACGCGCCAAAAGAGAGTCCACCGATGCCCGACTGGAGCCGCTTCCGCGCACCCGCTCCGATGCAGGCCGACGAGAACGCCCTTCGCGAGGCTGCGCAGCTCCTCCTGAGTGCCGAACGCCCCGTAATCATCGCCGAGCGCGTCGGCCGCTGCCCGTCGTCCGTTGCGTCGCTCGTCGAGCTCGCCGAGACCGTGGGCGCGCCGGTGCTCGAGCGCAACAGCCGCTTCAATTTCCCGAACACGCACCCGCTCGATCTGACTGGTTCCAATCGTGAGACCGTCGCCGAGGCCGATGTGGTGCTCGCGCTCGATGTCCAGGACGTGCTCGGGACCGTTTCCGCCACCGACATTGCCACCGGGAACCCCAGCATGGCCGTGTTCGACCGCGCCAAAATCATTACCATCTCCGTGGAGCACCTGCTCACCAAAAGCTGGACCGCGGATTACCAGGCTTTGGCCCCAGTGGACGTGCCCATTACGGCGGAGACCTCCGTGGCCATCCCGCGCCTTTCGGCGCTCTGCCGCGAGATCGGTGGGAACGAGACTCTGCGGGCCGCGCGGAAGGACAGCATCGCGGCCAAACACGCCGCTCTGCGCGCCAAGTGGAAGGGGCAAGTGGAAGCGGATTCGACGCGCGTGCCGATTGCCGCTTCCTATCTCGCGAGCGAAATCTGGCAGCTCATCCGGCACGAGGACTGGGTGCTTGTGAACGGCGACCTGAACGGCTGGTGCCGGCGCATCTGGGACTGGGAACGCCCGAACTGCTACCTGGGCCGCAGCGGTGGCGGCGGCGTAGGCTATGGAATTGGCGCCTCGGTCGGAGCCGCCCTCGCGCACCGCAGGTCAGGCAAGCTCTGCGTGGACATTCAGGGAGACGGCGACCTGCTCTACACGCCAGGCGCCCTCTGGACGCTGGCGCACCACCGCATCCCGCTGCTGCTGGTGATGTGGAACAACCGGTCCTATTACAACTCCGAGGCTCACGCCGAGCGGATCGCCCGTGCCCGCAGCCGTCCGGTCGAAAATAAGGGAATCGGAACGCGCATCGAGGACCCGGAGGTGGACTTCGCGTCGCTGGCCCGCTCGTTCGGATTGCACGGCGAAGGGCCCGTCCGAGAGCCTGCGGCTTTGCGCGCAGCGCTCGAACGGGCGCTGTGGGTGGTCAAGGAAGAAAGCCGCGCCGCCCTCGTGGACATCCGCACCCACGCACAATAAGCCCCCCTGATTCCGGGAGCGGGTCAGTTGGAGCTTCCTCGGATGGCCAAGCCGAGTCGGGGTCGTCAAGACACATCGCCCTAACTCAGGGAAGATTCAGTGGACGCTATTCAGCCGCAAAGCAGTAGAACAGGCCGTCGCCACCCCCTGGGCGCACGCCTTCGGCGGTGCAACCGCGGTTGTTGTGGGCTGAATTCCAGGCAGCGCGATCAAAATGGCCGATCCGCGCCTTGCCGGTATCGTCGGTTTTCGTCCAGTTGGCGCAGGTCATGTCTTCGCCCGGCGGGTACGCCGTGCCGTCCAGCTGCGTGCCGGTCAGAACGTCGTGCCGGTTCGGGACATACCCTCCCCCGGGGATCTTTCTTCCGCGTTCATCCATAATCACCCGGTCGGAAATTCTGTGCGCCATGCTATGCAACTCGGCCACGTTCTCGCCGATCATTTCTCCCTTGGCGTTGTGCCAGGGTCCCTTGCCGATGCGGTCCTTGGCGTTGACGGCGTTCGGGCCTTGCGTGCTGAGGTAGGCGCGCCACGTGCGATTCCCGGCGCCCACTTCGGCAGCCAGCTTCTGGCAGTGCGCGTCGGCTCCTGCCAAACCGCCCAGGTTCGCTCCCTTTCCAGGACCATTGCTGGTGAGAAAGAATGTCATGGGAGGCTGCGGCTGGGGGGCATTCTGGCCGAGGGCCAAGCATGAGCCCAGCAAACCGAGTCCGATCACTCCGAAAATTGACTGCATTTTACTCATGTCGGTTCTCCTTCTCCTGAAATCTGGCGATACGGACGTTCAAACCTAACGGATGTATTCATTAAACATGACTGCGGGCGAGGCGTCAACCTGTATCCGTCGGCCCTCGTTGGCATCCGCACTGGCGCGCAGTCCCCCCGATTCTGCTTTGCATTCCCTCAACCCGTGCTAAAATCCCGGAAGGTGGCGAAGGGATTTAGGGAGGTACTCATGTTCAGACGGTTCAAGTCGAAAAGCGGTCTACTGGCGGGCGGTGTGCTCCTGGCTGCAGCATGGATTTTGATTAGCGGCGCCCCGCAGGCCCCGGACTTGGAGCGCTCGTCCCGGTCCGCGCTACGAAGGGCCACCGGCGAGCCGCAACTGGTTTCGATTGACCCGTTCCCCATGGGGGCGGACGGGGAGATGTGCCAGTGGATGCCCGCCAGCGCCAATATGCCTCTGGCGGTGTTGTTGCAACAGGAGCGGGCCGCTTCGCGCGCCTCCGTGGATGCCGACCGCGAACCCATCCGCATGATCCGCGACACCTATCCAACCTACAGCGCTGTGGCCGTGGACGTCGAGCGCAACGAAATGGTTTTGCAGGACGAGAACCTGTTCCAGATTCTGGTCTATGACCGCACAGCCAACACCCCGCCGACGGCCACCATGACCGAGCCGAAGCGGGTCATCGGCGGCATTGACACCCACATCGAGTTTAACTGCGGCCTGTACGTGGACCAGAAGACCGGCGACATCTATTCCGTCACCAACGATACCATTGACACGCTGACGATTTTTTCGCGGGAGAAGCGCGGAAACGTGGCTCCCACCCGAGAGCTCTACACTCCCCACGGCACGTTCGGGATCGCCGTGGATGAGGGCCGGGAAGAGATGTATCTGGCCAGCCAGCATGCCAACTCCGTGTTCGTCT
>CAYWWM010000413.1:0-3297 GCA_964461735.1 uncultured Solibacteraceae bacterium
AGCAAGGCGTCCACGGTTTCCTTAGCTCCGTGGACAAGCTGCACGACTCCCTTCGGCAAGCCGGCTTGATCCAGCAGCTCAAAGAGGCGAGCACTCGTCAGCGGGACTTTTTCGCTCGGCTTCAGGATGAAGCAATTTCCGAAGGCGACGGCGTACGGGAGAAACCACAGCGGAATCATGCCGGGAAAGTTGAACGGCGTAATCGCCGCCACGACGCCCACGGGCTGGCGGAACAGATGCTCGTCAATGCCGCGGGCCACGTCCTCGTTGTTGTAACCCTGCATCAGGCTCGGAGCGCCGCAGGCCACTTCGACGTTTTCGACGCCGCGGCGCAGCTCGCCGAGCGACTCGGCGTAGGTTTTCCCGCACTCGTTGGTGACGGTGCGCGCGAGGTCCTCGAGGTTGGCTTCCAGCAACTGCTTCAGCTTGAACAGGTACTGGACGCGCTCCGTGACGGGCACCCGGCGCCACTCCTGTGCCGCTTGGCTGGCGCAGCGCGCCGCCTCATCCGCATCGGCTGCCGTGGAGGCGGGGACGCGGGTCAGCACTTCCGCGGTGGCCGGGTTGGTGACTGGGAACGCGTCGGTGGACCGCGAGCGGCGCCACGTTCCCCCGATATAGTTCGCCAGAATTTCCTGGCTTATTCCCATAGCATCATTTTATCCGCCTCGGAAGGCTCGCGGGGCGAAATTCTCCCAGCCGGTCTACTCTAACCCGGAAGAACGATCCCCCCAGAGCGGATTCCAGATTCCGCATTCCGGATGGATTCCAAACAGTTCGGCCCTTTCAGAGATAGTTCCCAATCTCTGCCGGCGGCGAGCAGGAATTTCAATCTCACAGGAGAAGTAGCTTCCTGCGATTTGGGAAGGAAAACCGCGAAGCGGCCGTGCGGCGGCTACCGTCCGACGCGGACGGCCGGCGACGGCGATTCCTTTTGGCTGCGCGAGGCCGCCGAATACGCCGAGCGCGCGGAATGCATCGCCGCCTTGCGCCGCAACCGCCGCCAGGCAATGATGACCGAGGTAACGCAGAGGCCCGTGCCGCCGAGCATGAGGACCAGCACGGCGACGTCCCAGGCGGGCCGGTAGCGGTAGAGCCAGGGCAGGTCGAACGAATGCAGGCCGTGGTAGAGCCAGCGGTTCCAGCGGGCGCCCGTCCCGTAGCTCTGCACCACGTGGCCGGTCCGCAAGTCCACGTAGTAGATCGAGCGCTCGGGGTCGTCGAGCCGCACGAAGAGCGCCGGCAAGGGCAAGCCATACTCGCGGTCAATGTAATAGGTTTCGTATTGCTGAACGACGCGGACCTCGGCCAACGTGTGCGGCTTGGCGGCGCTCGCAACCACGTCCAGGACGCGGTCCGCGTCGAACTGCTCCTGCGGAGAACCCTGCGCAGGCCCCTGAGCAGGCCCCAGAGCAGGAATGATGAGCGAACGCTGCGGCGCTTCGCTGGCAAGATAGACCGGCTCGCCGGCAAAGAACGCCAGCTCGACCTCCTTCACGGTCAGTGAAGGGCCGATGCGCCCCAGCGCTTTGCGCGGATGATCCGCGGAAAAAGGTTCCGGGCGCCACTCCGCGCCGCGCAGCGCCTCGCGCAGGTCAATACTGCCTCTTTGTCCCTGCCAATCAAACGGACCCATGGACAACATCCCGCTAAAAGTCCACGTGCAGGCGAAGAGTCCGAAAATCAGGCCGAGCATGGTGTGCCAACGCTTCTGGCCGGAGTACGGGACGCTGGAGCGGCCTTCCGGGGAAACCACCGCCTGCCAAAGTCCCCCCCGCGTGTCGCCCGAGCCCGCCTTGCCTTCCGGAAAGCGGAACCGGCGCTTGGAGGGCGAATAGAGCCAGACCCCGACCACGATCCCGAAGATCGTCATCACCGTCCCGATCCCCGACGACCAGACGACAATGTCGTACCAGAGCGGCTGGTTCTTGCGCAGCGGCGTAAAGTAGAGCCAGTGTGGGATGGCCCCTAGATAGGCCCAAAAGCGGGACTCGCGCGTGGTGTGCTGCGCGACTTCGCCGGTCACCTGCGATACGTAGGCTTCCTCGCCGTTCGGCCAGCGATACTTGAAGAGCGGCCGCAGCGCGGCGTATCCCGAAAGCGTCCATTGGTCCGCTTCCGTAAGTACACCTCGGAGTTGCGCTGCGCTTGCCGCCTGGCCGGTCCAGGCGGCCGCGATACGCAGGGCCTGCTCGGCCCCGATTTCGTTCACCGGCTCGCCGGTGTCGGCATACGCCGCGAGCTGATCCGCATCGTAGTGGAAGCGATAGACGGGCCGCCCGTCGAGCAGGTTGATCCGCACTCGATCGGGCGCCCCGCCGAGCTCCAGACGCGCGTAGGCTTCTTCCGGAGAAATTTGTATCGTTTGTATGCGGGACGCGTCGAGGGCCTCCGACCGCGCCAGGCGCTCCGCCGCCCGCACGCCGGGGAAGCCCCAGTACATCATCACGATCCCGGAAATGAACCACACCACAAAGAGCGCGCAGAACCCCACGCCCATCCAGCGGTGGATGAGAATGGAGTACTTGCACAGGATGGTGCGCGCGCGCGACATTATCGGAACCGGAATCGCACCGTCGTAAACACATTGATCGGGGTGCCGGGGTACACCTGATTATCATAATCCGACCCGGTGAAGTACCGCTCCCGATTGAACAGGTTCTCCGCGTTTAAGTTCCACTCGTAGAAATCACGCTTGAAGCCCACCGCGCCGCTGAACGTGGTCCAGCCGCCAAGGCGGATCGAGTTCGCATTGTTGGTGTACATCGGGCCGAGATATCGTGTGCCGAAGCTGGCCGAGAACCCGGAATTCCAGATCTTCGTGAGCCACAGGTTCGCAGCGTGGAGTTGCACATACGCGGGACGGTTTCCGCTCAGGTCGGTGGCCCCAGCCGATTCTAAGTACTCATCGAAACGGGGGAGCGAGTAACCGTAGTTAGCGATGATCCGGATACCCCGCCCGAGGTCGCCGTTGATGTCGAGATCAACCCCCTTCGACGACTGTTGTCCGGCCTGGTCGAACTGCTGTTGCGGCCTCGCGATGACGACGTCGTTCCGCACGATCCGATAGAAGGCCGTGTTGACGACAAAGCGTCCGTTAAGGCCTTGCCAGCGGTGCCCGATCTCGAAACTCTGGCCGGTCTCGGGGTTCAATTCACGGCCGTCCGCTGGAATCGCGCTGACCGGCTGGAAGGAGCTGGAGGACCCGAAGTACACCTGCTGATTGCCCGTCGGAAAGTACACGATACCCGCCCGATAAGTGTAAGCCGTCTGCTCGCGGCGCTGCTCCGGCCCTCG
>CAYWWM010000414.1:0-3292 GCA_964461735.1 uncultured Solibacteraceae bacterium
CGCGGGAAGGGAAGTAGGGCGGCACCGTGTCGAGATGCGTGCTCAGCACCACGTCAGGCTTCCCCCACAAGGCCAGCACGTTCGGGCGGTCGGGCTCGGCGTCTGCGAGCTCCACTTCCGCGCCGAGTTTGCGCAGATAGTCCGCCAGAAAAAGTGCCACGGCTTTCTCATTGCCCGTGACGGACTCGATGTCCACGAGTTGGCGGGTTAGCTTGAAGAGTTCCATGGAGGGAAAAGTGGATGTTGAATCAAGCGGTTCGATTTTATGATTCCTGAGTAGAAGCTATCTTTTCATTTCCCTCAAAACAAAAAATTGACGCTGGTAGATGAGCGAGAGTTGGGCTGGGAAGTTTTCTTGAATGTCACGTTCTGTCTCGGAAAATCCAACTTTTTTCCTTCGAGCAGTTCGGCAACTGTCAGTATTTGCAGACGAGCGCATTTATTTCCCCACGGGGCCTGGTAAAAGCCCATGGAGGCGGCGTCCCGGCGCATAGCTCGAGTTGGGGGATGGAGGGTCAGTAGAGCCCCGATCGTAGCTTCTTCTCTGCTCATGACACCGATCAAATCCCGGACATCTCTGGCAAACAACTCCCCAGACTTTACGGATATAACAATCTGCTTTGTCCTGCCTTTCGGATCATCGTGGAAATAGAGCTTTCCGTCTATTCCCTGATCTGGCCCTTTCTTCTGATCCACTGGACGGGCGCCAACCAGACCCAATGCCCACCATTGAAATTGATAGGGGTCTGCGATTGCCAAAGCTTGAGCATCCGGGAGCGAGACAGGTTCACCGATGACCTTGAACTGCACGCTACTTCCAAAGTCCGCAATCAGCCGATGCTTAATCAAAGTAATTGCCAGATGCGTGATGTCAATTCCAACCCACGATCGCTTCAGCCTTTGAGCTTCTACGATCGTGGTACCACAGCCGCAAAAAGGGTCGAGCACCGTCTCACCAGGGTTGGTGCTGCATTCAATGATCCGAGCAAGCAGAGGCTCAGGTTTCTGGGTGGGGAAAAGTTGCTTGATAGGAGGAACCCGTCCGATGTTCCAGACATCGTCCAGCGGGACGCCGGCGGACTCCTCCTCGTCCGTCTGCGACGGAAGTCTCTTGCCTTCGGCGTCATACCCAGAGCGTATCTTGGCTTTGCCAAACCGCTTTATGGTGGATGCCGTTCGCTCCATGTACTGCATGTGGAACGGTCTCGCTTCAGAATTTGTTTTTGCGTAAAAGAGGATGATGTCGTGGTTTCTTTGAAACTGCCGATGTCCAGACGGCCATTTCCGATAATGCCAAACGATCTCATTTCGAAAGGCAGTCTTACCGAATACGGCGTCCATCAGAAGCTTGAGATAGTGACTGGCTGTTGGGTCGCAATGAAGGTACATGCTGCCCGTCGGTTTGAGAACACGATTCAATTCCTTCAGACGGGGAGCCATCATGGCCAGGTACGCCAACATGTCATTGTCTCCCAGAAATCTTCGAAAGGCTTGCATAGCTTCGGAGATCTTTCCGCCTTGCTCGACCACATCGTGATACGCGGAAGCCGCGGCGGAGTCCCACCGCCAAGTGTCCTCAAAAGCCTTGATTTGTGCCGCTGACTGGGAGCCGTTTTGCTCGGCAAAAAGAATGTTGTAATCCTGGTTGCTGTTGAATGGAGGGTCGAGATATACCAAGTCCACAGTTTCATCTTTGATATGTCGTCGCAGGACGTCCAGGTTATCGCCGTAATAGAGCGTGTTCATGGCGAGCATTTTATCATACGGCGATTATGCGGACTCTTCCACTCTGTCCCCGCCTAGCGCTCCGCCACTTGCTCCAACTGCTCGAAAAAACCCGGAAACGAAACCGTCGCGGCCTCGCTATTCTTGATTCCCGTTTCGCCTTTTGCCGCGAGCGCTGCGACCGCGAAGGCCATGACGATGCGGTGGTCGCCGTGCGACTCGATCTCCGCGCCGGAGAGCGATTGCTTTCCCGGAATGGCGAAGCCGTCGGGGAAGACTTCGACCAGCGCTCCCATGCGGCGCAAGTTTTCCGCCACGGTGGCGATGCGGTCGCTCTCTTTGACGCGCAGCTCTGCGGCGCCGCGCACGACCAGACCATCTTCCGTCTGCGTCCCCAACACTGCGAGCACGGGGATTTCATCAATCAGCGCCGCGGCCATCTCGCCGTCAATCTCGCCGCCGCGCAAGCGGCTGCCCGTTACGTGAATGTCGCCGATCAGCTCGCCGGCGGACTCGCCGAGGTTGAGCAGCTTGATCGTGGCGCCCATGCCGGTCAGGAAATCGAGCAGCGCGGTGCGCGTCGGATTCAGCCCCACGTCGTGCACGTAGAGGTCCGAGTCGGGAAAGAGCAGCGCCGCGCAGAGAAAGAACGCCGCCGAAGAAAGGTCCCCCGGCACCGTGAGCTGCTGCCCTCGCAGCGGCTTCCCGCCGCGGACGGTGGCGCTGCGGCGTCCGCGCTCGATCTCCGCTCCGAACTGCGCCAGCGCGATCTCGGTGTGATCGCGCGTCTGCATCGGCTCGGTCACCGTCGTCTTCCCCTCGGCCAGCAAGCCTGCCAGCAGAACGCAACTCTTCACCTGCGCGCTCGCGACCGGAAGGGAATACTCGATGCCGCGGAGCCGCGCTCCGTCAATCTCGAGCGGCGGAAAATTCCCGTCGCGCGCGCGGATGTTTGCGCCCATCCGGGTGAGCGGCTCGATGATGCGTTTCATGGGCCGGCGCTGGAGCGATTCGTCCCCGGTGATCCGGCTCCGGAACGGCTGACCGGCCAGCAGACCGCTCAGCATCCGAATCGTCGAGCCGGAATTGCCCGCATCGAGCGTTTCCTGCGGATCGAGAGTTCCAAGAGAACGGCAAGAACCGAGAGAACCGAAAGAGCCGAAAGAACCGCCTCCGGCGATCACCACTTCCCCGGCGGGCTCCCCGGTCGCTGACTCCGGCTGGCGTCGGGAAACTTTCGCGCCCAACTGCTCCAGGCAGCGCAGCGTCGAAGCACAGTCGGCCCCCGGAGCGTAGCGGCGGATCGAGGTCTCGCCCTCCGCGATCGCCCCCAGCAAGGCGTAGCGATGCGAGAGCGACTTGTCGCCGGGCGGCCGCAGTCCGCCTGTTATGTTCTTTGCGGACTCAACGATGCGGTCCATAGTTTCATTGTAAGCATTTTCCGGCGTCTCGGCGCAAACCGGGAAGCGCAGTTCGTTGCAACCGGTAGGGCATCCGGCGCGAATGCAGGCTAGCGATCACTCATGCACCTCAACCCCCCAGGGGGGATACGATGTGAGTAGGCTAT
>CAYWWM010000415.1:0-3288 GCA_964461735.1 uncultured Solibacteraceae bacterium
CCGGCGCCGAGCGCGAGGGTGTTCTGGGCCACCTTGTTCCGGGTAATGTCCGCCAATTTGGAAACCGGAAGCGGGCAGAGCTGCACCCCTTCGGCAGCGGCGCCCGGTCGGATCGTCTCCTCGTTATAGATACACGCTGCGCCGGCCGAGAGCAGGCGGAGGTGGCGATCCATGGCGTCCTGGTTGAGAGGAATCAGCAAGTCCAGGCGGTCACCCATATTGGTGACCCGTTCCGGACCCGTGCGAATGGTTAGAAAAGTGTGCCCGCCGCGGATAATGGATTGATAGGCGTTGTAGGCATTCAGGTGCAGGCCCCGGCGCGTGAAGATTGTCGCGAAGATGTCGCCTGGGGTGGCGATGCCCTGGCCGGCCGCACCACCAATGCTGATCGCAAAGGTCTGTTTCATATCACCGTCTCCACCCGACCTTCGATTGGAACCAGGATTCCCCGTTGCGGGTCCTGGGTAGCCACAGTATACACCAGAACATCCCGCTCTGAACCCCAGCACGACGATGCGCGCTTTTTCACCCTTCGGTTGCCTCGCCATGGTTTTCATCGCATACTGTTTTTTGAAAATCTCAGGAAGGCAGGCGATTGATGAAACTTGATTCTGGGACACCAATGGCTTATGTGCAGCCAGGCAGCCATTCCGTAGAGGCCCTCAGCGAAGACGAAGTGCAGGAATGGGTGGAGTCGCTCGAAGAAGTCCTCGACCGCGAAGGCCCGGAGAAGACCAAGCATCTGTTCCGGCGGCTTCTCGCCGCGCTGCACCGCAAGGGCCACTCGTTGCAGCTTACGCCCACGACGCCGTACGTCAATAGCATCCCGAAAGAGACTGAACCGCCCTACCCCGGCGACGGGCGGATCGAGTGGCGCATCCGCAGCCTGATCCGCTGGAACGCGCTGGCGATGGTGGTGCGCGCCAACCGCGAGGACGCCGGGATCGGCGGGCACATCTCGACTTACGCCTCGCTGGCGACGCTGCTCGAGGTGGGCTTCAATCACTTTTTCCGCGGCAAAACCGAAGGGCACTGCGGCGACCTGATCTACTTCCAGGGTCACGCCTCGCCGGGAGTGTACGCGCGCGCGTTCATGGAAGGGCGGCTCGACGCGGGGCATCTGGAGCGCTTCCGGCGCGAGCTGCGCGGCAAGCCCGGCCTGAGCTCCTATCCGCATCCCTGGCTGATGCCCGACTTCTGGGAATTTCCGACGGTCTCGATGGGGCTGTCGCCCATCTCCGCGATTTATCAGGCGCGGTTCAACCGGTACCTCGAAAACCGCGGCCTGCATTCCTGCGACCATCACAAGGTCTGGGCGTTTCTGGGAGACGGCGAGTGCGACGAGCCGGAAACGCTCGGCGCGCTGACGCTGGCGTCGCGGGAACGGCTCGACAACCTGATCTTCGTCATCAACTGCAATTTGCAACGCCTGGACGGTCCCGTGCGCGGCAACGCCAAAGTGATTCAGGAACTGGAGGCGGCGTTCCGAGGCGCGGGCTGGCACGTCATCAAGGTCATCTGGGGGGGCGACTGGGACCCTCTGCTCGAACAGGACACGGCCGGACTGCTGCGGCGGCGCATGGACGAGGCCGTGGACGGCGACTACCAGAACTACGCCGTGCGCTCGGGAGCCTGGACGCGCGAGCATTTCTTCGGCAAGCACCCGCAGCTTCTCAAGATGGTGGAGCACTTGAGCGACGACGACATCAAGAAGATGCGGCGCGGCGGCCATGATCCGGACAAAGTGTACGCGGCGTACCAGGAGGCCGCGCAGCACGTCGGCTCGCCGACGGTGATCCTCGCCAAGACCATCAAGGGCTACGGGCTGGGCGAAGCGGGCGAAGGGCGCAACGTCACCCACCAGCAGAAGAAGCTCAACGAGGACGAGCTCAAAGTCTTCCGCCGCCGCTTCGAAATTCCGATCCCGGAGGAGCTCATCGAACAAACGCCGTTCTACCGCCCGCCGGAGGACAGCGAGGAAATGCAATATCTGCGGGAGCGGCGAAAAGCTCTGGGCGGATTTCTCCCGGAGCGGAGGGTCCGCGCCAAACCGCTGCCGGCCCCGACGCTCGACCAGCTCGCGGAATTTTTCCAAGGCTCCGGCGGCCGGGAAGTCTCGACCACCATGGCCTTCGTGCGTCTGCTGACGGTTCTGATGAAGAGCCCACAGCTCGGCAAGCTGATCGTTCCGATCATCCCGGACGAGGCGCGCACGTTCGGCATGGAGCCGCTGTTCCGGCAGTTCGGTATCTACGCCAGCCGGGGGCAGCTCTACGAGCCGGTGGATTCCGACGTGTTCCTCTATTACCACGAGGCCAAGAACGGGCAAATCCTGGAGGAAGGCATCACGGAGGCAGGCTCCATGGCGTCGTTCATCGCCGCGGGAACAGCCTACGCCAGCCACGGCATCAACACGATTCCATTCTTCTGCTTCTATTCGATGTTCGGGTTCCAGCGCATCGGGGACCTGATCTGGGCCTGCGCCGACACGCGCGGCAAAGGCTTCCTGATGGGCGGAACCGCCGGCCGCACCACGCTGAACGGCGAAGGCTTGCAGCATCAGGACGGCCACAGCCACGTGCTGGCGAGCGCCATCCCGACCATGACCGCCTACGATCCGGCCTTCGCCTACGAAACCGCCATCATCGTGCAGGACGGCATCCGGCGCATGTACGAGCGGCAGGAAGACCGCTTCTACTACATCACCATGTACAACGAGAACTACGCCATGCCGCCGATGCCGCCGGGCGTTCAGGAAGGCATTCTGCGGGGGATTTACCGGCTCCAGAAGGGGCCGGCGGCCAAAGGCAAGCTGCGCGTGCAACTGTTCGGCAGCGGCGCGGTGCTGCGCGAGGCGCTGCGCGCGCAGCAAATCCTGGCGGAGAAATACCAGGTCACCTCCGACGTCTGGAGCGTGACGAGCTACAGCCAGCTCCGCCGCGACGCTCTGACCGCCGACCGCTGGAACCGGCTGCACCCGCAGGAGAAGCCTCGCCGCCCCTACATCGAGACGGCGCTCGAAGGCGCGGAAGGCCCGGTCGTCGCCGTGTCGGACTACATGCGGATCGTCCCGGACCAGATCGCGCCGTGGCTGCCCGGACGTCTGGTCTCGCTCGGCACCGACGGCTTCGGACGCAGCGACAACCGAACGTACCTGCGGCGCTTCTTCGAAGTGGACGCGGAATGCGTCGCGCTCGCCGCCCTGTGCCAGCTTGCGAACGAAGGCGCCATCCCCGCCAAGCTCGTCGCGAAAGCAGTCAGAGAACTCGGGATAGACCCGGAAAAAGC
>CAYWWM010000416.1:0-3286 GCA_964461735.1 uncultured Solibacteraceae bacterium
GGGGCGCAGTACTCGCAACTGATTGCGCGGCGCGTGCGGGAGCACCACGTGCACAGCGTGCTGGTTCCCTACAGCATCAGCGTGGAGGCGTTGCGGCAGCTCAACCCGGCGGGGGTGATTCTCTCGGGCGGGCCGAGCTCGGTCTTCGACGAGGGCGCGCCGCACTCCGATCCCGCGATCCTCGAAATGGGCGTGCCGGTGCTCGGCATCTGCTACGGCCTGCAACTGATCTCCGAGCAGATGGGCGGGAAGGTGCGCCCCGCACCGCAGCGCGAGTACGGCCGCGCGCAGCTCGAAATCTCCCGCTCGGCGGGATCGCGCCTGTTCCGCGCCGTCCCTTCGCCGCTGCCGGTCTGGAACAGTCACGGCGACGAAGTGATCGAGCTGCCGCGCGGCTTCCGCCAGACCGCGTGCACCGGCTCCGCCGTGGGGGCCATCGAAGACGCCGCGCGCGGCCTCTACGCCGTGCAGTTTCACCCCGAAGTCCGCCACACCGCGCACGGCGACGAGATCCTCGCCAACTTCCTGTTCGAGATTTGCCGCGCGGCGCCCGACTGGACCCCGCAAGCGTTCATCGAGCAGACGGTCGAGGCGGTGCGCGCGACGGTCGGGTCGGGGCGCGCGCTCTGCGCGTTGAGCGGCGGGGTGGACTCGACCGTGGCGGCGACGCTGGTCCACCGGGCGATCGGGGAGCGGCTGCGGTGCGTGTTCGTGGACAACGGGCTGCTGCGGAAAGATGAGTTCCAGAACGTCCTACACAACCTAAGACGACTAGGACTAAACATCAAGGGGGTGGACGCCTCCCAGCGCTTCCTCGACCGCCTCCGGGGCGTCACCGACCCGGAGCAGAAACGCCGCCTCATCGGCAACGAGTTCATCCGCGTTTTCGAGGAGGAAGCACGCCAAATTCCGTCCGCCGAGAGAAGCGAAAGGGCCGCTGGAACCGAGAATGAGAAAACCGAATTTCTGGTGCAGGGGACCCTCTACCCGGACGTGATCGAGTCGGTTTCGGTGCGCGGGCCGTCGGCCACCATCAAGACGCACCATAACGTCGGCGGGCTGCCCGAGGGGATGCGAATGAAGCTCGTGGAGCCGCTGCGGGACCTCTTCAAGGACGAGGTGCGGCGGGTCGGAGCGGACCTTGGGCTCGACCAGGAACTCCTGAACCGTCAACCGTTTCCAGGCCCAGGGCTGGCCGTGCGCGTGCTCGGAGAAGTGACCCCGGAACGGCTCGAACTGCTGCGCGCCGCCGACCAGATCGTGCAGGAAGAAATCCGCGCCGCGGTGCTGTATGAAAGCATCTGGCAGTCGTTCGCCGTGCTGCTGCCGGTGCGCAGCGTGGGCGTGATGGGCGACCAGCGCACCTACGGCTACACCGCGGTGCTGCGCGCGGTGCACTCCGAGGACGCCATGACCGCGGACTGGGTGCGGCTGCCCTACGAGATCCTGGAGCGCATCGCCAACCGCATCGTGAACGAGGTGCGGGGCATCACGCGCGTGGTCTACGACATCACCTCGAAGCCGCCCGGCACGATCGAGTGGGAGTAGCAGGGCGCGACCCGAACGCCAGTCCCCCTTCAAAAAAATATCGAAAATAACCCTTTTGGATTTCTGCCTTTGAGGTAGAATACAGAGTATCGGGCAGAGTGCGTCCCGGCGACGCGAGTGGTGTCGAAATTAGATGTAACGGGAAAGGGTTTATGGGCGTCTCACCAGATATGGAGATCGCGCTTCCAGTTTCGGCGGTCCTCACTCCCGCTGTGCCTCGCGTGGGGGCGGAGTGGGAGACCACCCTGGTGCGCGGCTCGCAGCAGGGCGACCCGGAAGCGTTTCGGCTGCTGATGGAACGGTATCAGGGCAAGGTTTTCTCGATCGCCTACGCGCTGGTCCGGCGACGGGCCGACGTGGAGGACATCGCGCAGCAGGTGTTCACGAAGGTCTACTTCAGCATCCCGCACTTCGATTTTCGGTCCGCTTTCCTCACTTGGCTTTATAAAATTACCGTGAACGAATGTTATGACTTTCTGCGCAAGCAGCGCGCCAACCGGATGGTCTTCGCTTCGGAGATGAGCGAGGACGAAGAACGGCAGTTTGCCAACCGGCCTTCGGAAGACGTGCTGCCGGACCGGCAGGCGGAACTGGCCCAGACCACGGCGCTACTGTTGAAAAAGGTTCCCGAGGAAGAACGTTTGCTGTTGCTGCTGCGCGAAGTGGAAGGTTATTCGATTCACGATCTGTCGCGCATGTTCGCCTGGAATGAGAACACCGTCAAAGTAAAACTCTTCCGGGCGCGGCAGCGCTTAGTGAAGATTGCCAAGCGGCATACGCTCTCGCAGCGCGAAAGGCGGGACCATGCGGCATCTCGTTGAGGAACAGTTGGAGGAATACCTGGGCGGAGAGCTTTCCTCGGAACAGGAGCGCGCCTTCGCGGAGCACCTGCAGCTGTGCCGAGCCTGCGCCGAGTCGCTCGCCGAGGCGCGCCGCTCGCGCTCCTACATGGCTTGGCTGGTGCCCGAGGAGGCGCCTCCGACGCCCGGACCGGGATTCTATCTGCGGGTCCAGCGGGCGATTGACAGAAGGATGGAATCGAGCTGGCTGGAGGAGCTGACCCGCTCCTGGCAGCCCCGGCTGGCCTACCCGCTGCTGCTCCTGGTGCTGCTCTCGGCCGCCTGGACTCTGTCGGTGGACGTGGATGCTGAGGACGATATGGTGTTCGGATTCCCCACGCAGTTTTCCACCGAGATCTCGTCCGAGGCGGACCGCCTCGACAGCCGGGACCTGGTGATGGCAACCCTGGTGGACCTTACGGAAGAGGAATGAAGTGCAACTGACGAAGTGGTTCGAAAAAAGCCGCGCGTCCCTCTACATCCTGCTGATCTTTCTGTGCGGCATTGTGTCGGGCGCCCTGGCAACCAACCTCTGGACCAACTGGGGACGAACCCGTGCGGCTCAGGGGGCGCAGGCCGACTCGCCTCCCCCGCTCTCCCGGACACAGCGGCTCGTGGAGCGCTTTACGAGGGAAATGAACCTAACCCCCGAGCAGACCCAGCAGCTCACGGTGATCCTGGACGAATCCTGGCTCAAATATCAGAGGAAAGAAGACGCCACGCGAGCCGAGTCGCGCAATCGCATCCGGCGGATTTTGACCGACCAGCAGCGAGTCAAATACGAAGAGATCATTGCCGACGCCGATCGCCGCCGACAGATTCGCCGCAAGCAGGGCCAGTAGGCTAGACCATTTTCAGAGTTGCTGTATAGTAGCGCCGCCGTCCCGGCGGCCTTGGGG
>CAYWWM010000417.1:0-3280 GCA_964461735.1 uncultured Solibacteraceae bacterium
GAAGTCTCCTGTTCTCCGGCCGGCGCGGTAGAAGCCGAGCAGCGTCTCCACGTCTGACTCCGCGGCCGGGCGGCGATACGCGGCTCGGGCGAGTGTCGAGAGAATTTTCCGCGCGCACGGTTCCTCGTCGTTGCCTCCGGCCGGGCGGCACAGGAAAATTTTCGTGCGGCTCGGCGTCTCTCCCGGCCCGGCGGCGTTGTAGGGTCCGCCGATCACGACGCTGCCGATGCCCGGCAAGCCGCCCTTATACTGCGCGAAATCAATCTGGGTCAGAGTCGGGGGAAAAGGCCCCAGCGGACCTTCAAACACCGCAGTTTCCTTGAGAAAGGCCACGCCCACCACGCGCGTGCCCGCCTTGGCCCGGAAGCGGACCTCTAAGCCTTCTTCGGCCCCCGAGCGCTCATATTCCTCTTGCGCGGGGTCTCCTTCATTGGCCGAGGAAAAGACGGGCGTGGACCGCCCCCGTTTCTCGCCGCCCACCGTGAAGAGTTTGATCCGTTCGCCATCCAGGCGGACATCGAGCGGGTGCGGCTCGGCCAGGCCGCGGATGTAATCGCGGCTGTTTTTTTGCAGGAGAATGCGGACCGTGTATTCGCCGTCGAGCGGGAAATAATGGCGAATCGCAATGCCCCCGCGCGACCCGAACGGCAGGTCCTCCCCCATCCGGTCTCCCTGCATCAGGTACTTCGGGACATCATAACTCTCAAAGGACAGACCCACCGCGGGATCTCCCACCGCGAGGCGGGCGATCTTGCGCCCCGCGGCGAGGTACCGTTCGAGCAACAGCGGGGAGATCGAAAGCACGTCTCCGATATTGTCAAAGCCCTCCGTGGACTCGTCGGGAGGCAGGAGCGCTTCCCCGTCAATTTCGAAGGCCAGGAGGTCGCGGATCGCGTTGGTGTAGGCAGTACGGTTCAGGCGCTGGGGCGCCGGCCGGCCGGGGTTGAGCCTGGCGGCTGCCGCGCGGTCCAGCCCCGTTTCGAGATACGTCGCCAGGCCGTCGTAGCCGGCCTTGTCCGGGCGCGGCAATCCCGCCGGCGGCATCGAGCCGGTCCGCAGCTTCCGCACCACTTTTTCCCACGTCGCCGGCTCCTGGCCGACCTTCTCGACATCCAATTTGTCGAGCGTCAGGTTGGCCGTCTTGAGCCGTTCGTTATGGCAGGTAATGCAGTACCGATTCAGGAGCGCGCGGTGGGGCGAGGCGGCAGAGCCGGCATTCCCGGAACCCGCCGTCTGCTGCATCGCTCCCTGCAAGGAAGCGACCCCGAGCGCGGCGATTCCAACCCAGCTTAGGACCCTTCGCAGCATCTGGATTCAACCTCTTTCATGCAGCCATCTATGCGCGGCCAAGTAATTGGCGAACACAACAGGCAATTCAGTTATTATACAAGAGAAAAGTGGTTAGCGGAATCCTGTTTTCGGAAAGGGAATTCGCTTGCTTGACTTCCCACTTCCCTAGCTCCTACAATTTGCGCAACTTTTCGCAGACAAGGGGGAACCCGCTATGGACACTACTCCCGAGCTGGTGGTGATGCTGGTGGCCGTCGTTCTGGTGATTGCCTCCTTCTGGGTCGTGTTCACCAAGGCCAGCCAACCCGGCTGGGCGGCCATCGTGCCCATCTACAACCTCGTCGTTTTGCTGAAAATCGCCAACAAGCCATTGTGGTGGATTCTTCTGATGCTGATCCCGCTGGTGAACCTCATCATCTCCATCGTGGTTTCGATCGCCGTGGCCAAGAACTTCGGCAAGACGACTATCTTTGGGCTCGGGCTCGCCATTGTCCCGTTCATCTGCTACCCAATTCTGGCTTGGGGCGATGCGGAGTACGCGCCGGAGACGTAAGCCTCGGCCACGGGTCGTGAGTCTTTCTACGCCAAGCTTGCTCAAGCCTTTTCGATTTCCTCTCGCGAAATCTGAAGTTGTCGGAGAATCACGTGCAGGGTGCCTTTGGGAATGTCTCCGGAATGGTGAGGGATTGCCGCGGACGTATTGCCTCGTGGATTGTGCCAGATTTCGTGGCTGCCTCGGCTGGGGCGCTTGAATTCGCACCCGAGCGCCCGCAGCTTGCGCGTCAGCTCCGTATACGTCATGCGGGGACGATTACGGTAACCCGGAAGGGATGTTCCAGAGGTTCCAAGCCCTCCGGGAGAGGCTGTCCGGTATCCCGCATGACTTCGATCAGGTCCTTGGCGATGCCCGGCGCTAAGGAAACAACTTCCTCCGCTGTTTCCGCTTGCACAATCAAACCCGGCAGTTCCGGACTGGTTCCCAAATACGGACCCTCGGGCAATTGCTGGATTTCCAACGTAATCTGATACACGGCCAGCGACCTTCCCCCGTTGTGCCTGCCAACGATTACTATCGCCTGTCCCGGCGGTCCTGCGCAAGGGCCATCCCGGTCTGCGGCGCTTACGGCGCGGGCAGCAGCGGCTGCTGGCCGGGGCGCAGTTGCTGGTCAAACGTCGTCAGCAGCACGGAGGTGGCGGCGTAGTGCGACATCAGGGAAACGATATTGACGAGTCCCTGCCGTCCGAACAGGCTCAGCGCGCGGGCGAAGGTTTCCGAGTTCACTTTCTGTTGCCCGAAGGCTTCGCGCCCGAGTTGAATGATGGCCGCTTCTTTTTCGACGAGGCCGATCACGGGCAGGCGGTGCTTCACGGTGTCAATAGTGGTCGGATCGAGGCCCGCGCGCCGGGCGGGCGGTTCATGGGCGGTCCACTCAAACTGGCTGTTCATCTCGCGCGCCACAACCAGGATCGCCAGCTCCATGAGGCGCGGCTCGATGCCGGCCTCGAAGCGCAGGTACTGATTTCCCATGTTCATGTACTCGCTCACGCGGGGGCTGTGCATGCGAATCCCGATGGGTCCGTCGAGACCCAGCAAGCGGTTGTCGGCCGTTACCGAGTCATAGAGTTTTTTCCCCAAGTCATCCAAGTCTTCCCGCCGAACCCGCGGCAGGCGATTCAGCGACTCCGGGTCAATATCGGCGGGAAGCGTCCGCGTGGAGGCTGCGGACGATGCTGCTCCCTGCTGCGGCGCCGCCGCGAGATGAGCGCTCATCGCACCGACCAAAACGGCGAGCAACGCGAACCATCGCATGAGCACCTCCCCAAGAAGAAACTCCAAATCCTAAGCTCTAAATCCTAACCCGGACGAGCCGGAACCAAAAAAGGTGTCAGGTGTTAGGTGTCAGGTGTTAGGTGTCAGGTGTTAGGGGCGGAACCAAGCAGGTCGGATTCCGCATTCCCGATTCCGAAAAGTTGGGCCTCCCCAAGAAGA
>CAYWWM010000418.1:0-3273 GCA_964461735.1 uncultured Solibacteraceae bacterium
CCGTTCAATATTCTGGCGCGGGAACAGCAGTTCCGCGAGCTAGCCCGGGCGTCCCAGGCGCTCGGCCCGTATCAAGGCAACGTGGCCGCGGCCCGGCGCTCTTGGGCCAGAGAGAATCGGAGCAAGGTGATTGCCTTCATTCGCGGCTACGTGCAGGCCGTGGACTGGCTCTATGAGCCGGCCAACCGCGCCGAAGCCATCGGCATCCTGCTGCAGAATCTGCCGGAGATGTCCCCGCAGCTCGCCGGGCAGACCTATGCCGAACTTCTCGATTCGCGCGATGGTTTCTTCCGCAAAGGGCAGATGAGCTTGGACGGGCTTCGGACCGTTCTCGCCTTGCGCAGCCGTTACGCGGAGCCGAAAAAAGATTTGACCGATCCCACGAAATATTACGACCCAAGCTACGCTAGGGAAGCTTTGCGTTAGAGCCGAAGACTGGGGCGGGAAAACGGTCGGCCCCTTCAGGGCCGGATCGTTTCTGTGCATCGTTAACCGTAAGTTTAAACCTACGGCTATTCACGGTCTTGCCCTTCGGGCAAGAGCAAGAGACCGTGTGTCCCCATTTTTGAAAATGCGCGAGTGCCTCATTCGCGCATCCACGCCGGGTTCTCCCGAGGTTGGCTCATGGTTGGCCGGGGAGCGCAGGCGTGCTCGCGGGCGGTTTGCGGTGCAGCGTCGCCTGTTCATACGAGTATGCCAGCCGGATCATGGCCCCGTCGCTATACGGTCTTCCCAGAAAGCTGATCCCAATCGGAAGATTGTCCCTCGTGAATCCCGCCGGCACGGTGACCGTGGGGACAAAAACCAAAAAGGTGTTGATGGCCGGGACTCCTCGCTGATTGACGTAAGGAGGATTGACTCCCTGGCGAATCAGAGTCGGCTGATGCTCCACCGACTTGTGGACGACGGCATCCAGCCGATGGTCCGCCATGACTTTCAGCAGGTTGCTCAGCAACGTCTCTCTGGCGATCAGGTACTGGTAATGTCGCCCTTGGTCGGGCAGGGAATTGCGCAGGCGCCCTTGGGCAATGGGGAAGAGCTTGGCGAGGTCCGGGCTTTGCACCAATTCCCGCAGCGACTGGAACGGGGCGCCCCGCCCCCTGCCGAAGAAAAGCCGGAAGGATTCCTCCACGTCGGGCCCATTGGCTCGCTTGGCCAGCAGCGCCTTGAGATCGGGAATCACGATCGGATCCACGATCTGAGCGCCGGCTTTCCGCAGTTCTCCAATGGCCTTGTCGAACGCCTCCGTAACCGTGCGGAAATCCTCCGACTCGGGATCCGACTCGTAGCCCACGGACTCTCGAAGAATGCCGATGCGCGCTCCCTGCAACCCGTTTTTGTCGAGAAACCTCGTGAAGCTGCCCGAAACGTGTCCCTCGCCCGAAGCGGTTAGCGGGTCCTCGCGATCGTACCCGACCATGACATCAAGCAAGGTGGCCATGTCTTTTACCGTGCGCGCCATGGGACCCAAAGAGCCGTTGACGGAAGGCCACCCGGCATACACGCCGGTGCGGCTCACCAGGCCGGCGGTGGGCCGCATCCCGGCCAGAGAATTCCAGGCGGATGGGCGCCGAATGGAAGCAAAGCCTTCTTGTCCCACCGCAACCGTGGCAAAATTGGCGGCGATGCTGGCTCCCGGGCCGCCGGAAGACCCGCCGGCGGTTCGGTCCAAGTCATAGGGATTGCGCGTGGACCCAAACAGGGAGCCGTGTGTGTCCCCGCCGCCAAATTCGCCGAGTGTGGCCTTCGCCAGGATGATCGCCCCCGCCTTTCGCAGCTTGTCCACGACGAAGGCGTCTTGGTCGGGATAGTAATCCTTCAGGAGCACGGAGCCCAGCGTCGTCGGCGTCCCCTGGACGTCCACCTGATCTTTGATAATCACGGGAATGCCGTGCAGTGGTCCGACGAACCCCGTGGCCTTCCATGCCGCATCGAGTTTGTCCGCCTCTTCCAGGGCCTGGGGACGCAGAGTGATGATCGAGTTGATGGCGGGTCCCTTTTTGTCGTACGCCTCAATGCGATCCAGATAGAGCTGGACCAGTTGGCGGCTCGTCAGCCGCTGGGATTTATACGCGTCGTGAATGTCTTCAATCGTTGCTTCCAGCAGGCGGAAGGGTCTGGCCTGGCTCCAGCCATCCGCGGGCGTCAGAGCCGCCAGAGAAAAAACACCCAGCCCTACGAGCGCCCGCAATTTCGCAGGACGCGAAGAAAATAATTCGCCGCTTTTTCGGTTCATGGAAGCACCTCCTCGGTCGTTCCAACGACCTGCTATTCGCTGAGGCTCAGTATACGCCTACCCGTCCCACTATCTTGCTGACATAATTTGGCCGGAGCCCGGGATTGGCCGGTTGACTTGATATTTTCTTGAGCCTAATCCTGGCTTGGAGCTCGGCTAAAAGCCGGAGCCTGCTCGAATGTAGCTCACGTTACGAACGCGCGTTCCTGAAAGCGCGGATATTTCCAGGAGCCCGATCGCAGGATTTCTTCCAGAATCATTACAGCGCGCCAGACATCCGCGTATCGCAAATAGAGAGGAGCAAAGCCGAAGCGCAACAGATCGGTGCGAAAATCCCCGATCACTCCGCCGGCAATGAGTGCTTGCGTGATGGGGTAGCCCTCCGGGTGCCGGAACGCAACGTGGCAGCCGCGGCTCCGCGAGTCGCGCGGGCTCGCCAGCTCCAAGCCGAGTCCGGCGCAGCGCTCTTCGACCAGCTGGATAAAGAGATCGCCGAGCCGGCGGCCTTTTTGGGTGATCACGCTCATGTCGGCGCGCAGCAGCACGTCCAGGCCGGCATCCAGCGCGCTCAGGCCGAGAATGCCCGGTGTGCCGCTCAGAAAGCGCCGCAGGCCGTCGGCGGGCCGATAATGATCCTCGAATGCAAACGGCTCCGCGTGACCCATCCATCCCCAGAGTGGCGACGACGTTTCCCTTTGATGGCGCTCCGCCACGAATAGAAAGGCTGGAGAGCCGGGGCCTCCATTCAGGTACTTGTAGCCGCAACCGACCCCGAAATCCGCCTCTGCCGCACGGAGATTCACATCCATGGCTCCGGCGCTATGACTCAAATCCCACAGCGCCAGCGCGCCGCGTTCGTGAGCGAGCGCGGTGATCCGGGCCATGTCGTGCAGGCGCGCGGTCTTGTAATGCACGTGGGTCAGCAGCACCAGGGCGACGTCCCCGCGGATGGCGGATTCGAGCTGGGAGCTTTCACACGCCCGGAGTTGCAAGCGCTCGGGTCCGAGCAGTTCAGAGAGTCCCTCGATCATGTAAAC
>CAYWWM010000419.1:0-3267 GCA_964461735.1 uncultured Solibacteraceae bacterium
GCGCCATGTCCTTGCGCCAGCTCATGGCGAAGTCGGTGTTGTCGAGCGGCTTGGCCGTTGGATACGCGGACGCGGCGGCCTGCTCGATGGTTTCCTCGGTCAGCTTTTTGCCGAGGATGGCCTGCTCGGAAACCGCGGCTTCCACGGGATGCGAGCCGACGCCCCCCAGAATGATGCGGGCTTCCTCGACCGTCCCGCTGCCGGACATTCGGAGCCACGCAGCCACGCCGAGAACGGGGAAATCGAACGATCCCCGCCGTCGCAGCTTCCAGTAGGTGGCGCGCCAGCCGTTTCCATTCGCGTCCACTGGGGGCAGGTGAATCTCCGTCAGCAATTCGTCGGTCCGTTTGTTCAGGTGCCGGATGCCGTCGTCATTGTAGAGTTCCGCCGCCGGGATCAGGCGTTCTACCACGTGGGCACCGTCGCGCGAAATGAGTTTGACCTTCGCTCCGATGGCTACCATCACGGGCGCGCAGTCGGACGATTGCACGGCCCAGCAGCGCGGGCTGGACGGCGCGACCCAACAAATCTCGCCGTCCTTCTTCATGCAGAAATGGATCGCCTTGCGCCACTCGTAGTTCTGGTCGTAGTAATTGCAGCGCGTGTCGAGCAGCAGGTTTCCGCCAATCGTCCCCATGTTGCGCAGCAGCGGCGTCGAGATCAGCCCCGCGGCCTGCGCGACCACGCGATACGCCTTGAGCACGCGGCGGTCTTCGCAGACTTCTGACAGCGTCAAGCCCGCGCCGAGCACCAGCCCCGTCTGCGGTTTGCCCTGCACGCGCCGGAGCTTGTCGAGATGCGCCAGTCCGATGACGACCTTCGGCGTCTGCTGCCGCCGCTTCATGTTCGGGTAGAGGTCCGTGCCTCCGGCAACGAACATGGCGTCGGGCCCGTGGTCGGCGATCATCTGCACCGCTTCCGTGAGCGACTTCGGATGCAGGTAACGAAATTTGGGTAATCTTAACACTCAAACCCCATGGCGACGGGTCAGACAAATCCTTTGGTGATCTAAAACCCTCACGCAGGCCGATTTTAAGCACGTATCAGGGGAAAGAGGTGATCCCCTGGAACAGTTTCCCACATCATCGGAACGTACGCACCTTCCCCTTCTGTGTGGGATGGAAGTCCAACGATCCGAACAACCCTCACTGTCAAATTTTCCCCTCCCGGGAAGTGGTAGCTGATTCTCATAGTTGAGCGGCAGTTTGGTTCTACGCATGGGATTGTAAGTAAGCTTTGGTTCCAATTGGACTTGTAGAGCTGATTCCAAATGTAGTCAAAGATGCCCATCCGGACTGCCGGTAAGAATCGCCATTTGTGATGAACTTCACATTCCCACCAATAACCATTAGGAATCTCATCCGGCATTCGAGAGGTCCCCCTTCTTCTTTCCCCTAGCCCAGGCCTTCAGGCCTGGGTTTGCGATCCCAACGAAATTTTCCCAGCCCCCTTCAGGGGGCTTACCAATCCTCCAGGCCAATCGTCCTCAAAAATCTCCGTCATTTCCAACAAAGCCGACAGCCTTCCCTTTCGGTGCTGTTCCTCCTGGTCCTCAATGTAGCGGGAAACCTTGGCCAATTCCGCCTTCCGCAAACTGAGAATCCCGTAGCCTTCCTGCCACCGAAGCTTGAACTTCGGGCTCAACTGATGATTTACCCGATATGCCGTCGCCCCTTTGACTTCCCCGAGGAAATCGCTAATTCGCACGGTCGGGGGCAGCCTCACCAGCAGATGTGCGTGATCGGGCATCGCATTGTGCCGGATCGGCCATCCGCCTCGGTTTTTCACTTCCTCGCCTATAATCCGGAGCAACTGCGGCCGCCATTTGCGCTGGATCAGTGGCGCGCGGGAATGGGTGGCCCAGGTGACGTGATAATACAGTTGGTGAAAGACATGGGCCATCGCCTCTGCCCCCTTCCTGCCTGATAAGCCCCCTGAAGGGGGCTACCTAAATTCAATCTCATTCCAACCCAGGCGTAAACGCCTGGGCTAGAGGAAAGGGACCGCCCGGTGAGCCTCCTCCAACCTTCTGCAAACATGCGGGGCGTACTGCAAACATGCGGGGCGTAAACGCCTGGGCTAGAGATAAGGCCGCCATCATTCGTAATCTTTCCATCTTTCTTCTAGCCCAGGCCTTCAGGCCTGGGTTAGCGATTCCCCCAACTTTCTTCAGCCCCCTTCAGGGGGCTTCCCGATTCTCCTCTTACCCCTTCGCCAACGCCGGCTCGCGTTTCTCGGCATCGCCGGTCCCGCCTTCCCACGGCGTCGGCACGCGGATTGGGTCCGGCATCGGGACGGACGGGAACGACAGCGGTCCGTAGCGGCCTTCCTGGCCCTTGGCCTTTGCGCGGATCGCCTTCAGCACTTTGTCCGGCGTGATGGGCACTTCGTCAATGCGCACCCCGACCGCATCGTAGACGGCGTTGGCGATGGCCGGCGGCACGGGCAGCAGCGGCCCTTGCCCGGCTTCCTTGCCGCCGAACGGCGCGTTCTTTTCGCGCTCGTCGTCGTCCACGAGATAGGTAATCACGTCGCACATCTCAAGCGTCGTCGGACTCTTGTATTCGAGGAACGACGGGAACTTGTGCACGACGTTGCGATTGCCGCGGTAGGTCATCTCTTCCATCATCGCTTCGCCCAAGCCCATGTAAATGCTGCCTTCGACCTGACCCATCACGAGCACGGGATTGATGGCCTGGCCGCCGCCGTGCGCCATCCAGATGCGGTCAACCTTGACCCAGCCGGTCTCCGGGTTGACGTCGACCTCAGCGACGGCCGCGCAATAGCTGTACGTAGGCGACGGCCCGACGCCCGAGCCTTTGAACTTCCCCGGCGCTTTGGGCGGCGTATAGGAGCCGGTGGTGCCGAGCGTCCCGAACTTCGCTTCGGCGAGCCACACCGCGTCCACCCAACTCATTCCCTTTTCCGGATTCTCCATGTCGGCCACGCGGCGGTCGGCAAACACGAGCCGCTCCGCCGGGACTGCGAGCTTTTCCGCCGCGGCCTGCGCCACCAGGTCCCTCGCGCGCTCGGCGGCCTGGACGGCGGCGTTGCCGGTCATGAGCGTCACGCGGCTCGAGTAGCTGCCGAGGTCTACTGGCGTCAAGTCGGTGTCAGCGGTGAGGACGCGGATGTCGAACGGGTCAATGCCCAGAATCTCGGCGACGATGTACGCCAGGATCGAATCCGATCCCTGCCCGATGTCCGACGAGCCGCAGAACACGCACACGCCGCCGCTGCGGTCGAGCTTCAACTGCACGCCCGAGT
>CAYWWM010000420.1:0-3267 GCA_964461735.1 uncultured Solibacteraceae bacterium
GGGCGCAGTTGAACGCCTTGTTGAGCGACGCCAACACGCGGATTTTGCAGCGCCCCGAAATTCGCGCCTCCGACAACCAGCGCGCTACGCTGCGCATCGGCGAACGCATCCCGATCGCAACCGGAGTCTTACAGCCGGCGCTGGCCGGGCAGACCATCGGATTCGGCTCCACGCAGTTTCAGTACGTGGACGTGGGCGTGAACCTCGACATCACGCCCAAGATGCATACCAACGACGAGATCACGCTGGCCGTGCGCGTCGAGATCTCGAACGCCACCGACAGCGTGGACATCGGCGGCATCACGCAGCCGATCATCGGGCAGCGGATTATCGAGCACAACATCCGCCTCCGCGAGGGCGAGATGAACGTCCTGGGCGGCTTGTTCCAGCGGCAGAACAGCGAGACCGTCAGCGGCATTCCCGGCCTTTCCCAGATTCCGATCCTGCGCTACATCTTTTCGAACGTGGATACCAGCACCGCCGAGAACGAGGTCCTGATCGTGCTGCAGCCGCATGCCGTGCGGAGGCAGGACATCACGGCGTTGAACCTGAAGGCGCTCGACATCGGCACGGAAGGCGACGTGCGGCTGCGCTCGCCGCGCACGCTGCCCGCGGAGCCGCCCGCCGAGCCTGCTCCGGCAGAGCCGGCTGCTCCCCCGGCCCCGCCGCCGGGTCCCGGCGCCGCGCTGCGCTTCCCCGCCGAAACTCCAGATCCGAGAACCGGCGAGGCCTTTGAGTTGCCCATCGCCATCGAAAACGCCGCCGACGCCTTCTCCGTGACGCTCCAGGTTGCTTACGACCCGCGCGCCGTGCGCCTGGTGCGGATTGCCAAAGGCGGGTTCCTCGGCAGCGACGGCCAGCCCATCGCCGTCATCGAGCGCACGGAACAGGATTCCGGCGTCACCGCCGTCACGCTCTCGCGTCCGCCGGGCAGCGGCAGCGTCTCCGGGAGCGGCGAGCTGGCGGTGCTGACCTTCGAGGCGCTGCAGGCCGGGGCAACGGCCCTCGGCATCGTTCCCGCCGGAATCGTCACACCGACCCGCCAGGACCGCCCCGTGCAGGGAACCCAAGCCGTACTGACGATCCAATGAAGACGCCTTCGCAGAGCCGGTCCGAGCCGCGCCCAATCCGAGCCACGACTGTAAAGGAGCGTCCCCCTAATCGTGAGGGGGAACCACTTCGGGCTCCTCGCTCGTCACTCGTCACTCGTCACTCGTCACTCTCTTCCCGCGGCCTCACGCTCATCGAGCTGATCATCGCGGTGACGATCCTTTCGGTGCTGTCACTGGTGGCGATGCCGCTGGCCCGCGTGCAGTTGCTGCGCGAGAAGGAGCGCGAGCTGCGCAGCGCCTTGCGGGAGATCCGCACCGCCATTGACCGCTACAAGGACGCCGCCGACCGCGGCCTGATTCAGGTCGAGCTCGGCACCGAGGGCTATCCCCCCAATCTCGAAATCCTGGTCGAGGGCGTCGAGATGGTGAACTCCGCCGAGGAGCGCCGCCTGAAGTTTCTGCGCCGCATTCCCCGCGACCCCATGACCAACTCGACCGAGTGGGGGACCCGGTCGTATCAGGACGAGCCGGACTCGATCTCGACCGGTGGCGAGAACGTCTTCGACGTCTATACCACCAGCCAGGCCACCGCGCGGGACGGCAGCCGATATTCGGAGTGGTGAGGTTAGGGAATAGGGAGTGGGGAGTGGGCAGTAGGGAACACACGACAGGGGACAGGAACCAGGGGATAGAAGAGAAGGGCCCCCGGGGCACTTCTCTTCCCTACTCCCTACTCCCTATTCCCCACTCCCCGCTTCGAGCAAAGCGAGGAGCCTGCACTTCCGGCTTTACGCTGATCGAGCTGATCATCGTCGTTTCGATCGTGCTGATCCTGATCGCCATCGCCGCGCCGATCTACCGCACCTCCATCATTCGCTCCAAGGAGGCCGTGCTGCGCGACGACCTGTTCACGATGCGCTCGCTGATTGACCAGTACACCGTGGACAAGCAGGCCGCTCCGCAGTCGCTCGCCGACCTCGTCACCGAGGGCTATTTGCGGGAGATTCCGGTGGACCCGTTCACGAACTCGAGCCAAACCTGGCAGGAAATCTTCGAGAGCGACGTCATCATGAATCCCGACCAGACCACTCCCGGCTTGACCGACGTGCGCAGCGGCTCGTCCCTGCGCAGCCTCAACGGCAATCTGTACAGTGAATGGTAGAGAACAGTGACAAGTGACCAGTGAGGTGTGACGAGTAGAGAACAGGCTGGACAAATCGGGGCAAGGAGAAACAACGTGGCAGACAATAACAAACGCTTGGACAGTGGAAGGAGAAGGCAGGACCGCCGGTTGGCAGCGGGCCACGCATATTCCGGCCCCGATCGCCGCCAGAATGACCGCCGCTCGGGGAGCGACCGCCGGGAGCGAGAGCAAGGAGTCAGGAGTCAGGAGTCAGTAGAAAAACCGTCCAAACCCTGTCATCCCGAGGAGCCCTTCGGCTGCGCTTAGGGTAAACTCCGCGACGAGGGACCTGCACTTCTGTTCCCACTCCCTATTCCCTACTCCCTACTCCCTATTCCCCACTCCCTGCTGCTATACTTCTGCCATGATTCACGAGATTCTCCCCGTCGGAATCTTGCAGTGCAACTGCTCGATTTTGGGCGACGAGGGGAGCCGCACGGCCATCGTGGTGGACCCCGGCGACAACATCGCGGAGATTCTCGACATCCTCGAACGCCATCACCTGCGCGTCGCGTACATCGTGGTGACGCACGCGCACGTGGACCACATCGGCGGCGCCAAGAAATTGAAGGACCTCACCGGCGCGCCGGTCTACTTGAACGAGAGCGACCTCGAGATTTACGGCATGCTCGGCGAGCAGGCGCGCTGGATCGGCATCCCCCCGCCCGAAAAAACAGCCATTGACGTGCTGCTGCGGGACGGCGACCTGATCGAGTGCGGCCAGATTCAGGCCACGGTCCTGCACACGCCCGGGCACACGCAGGGCAGCGTCTGCCTGCTGATTCGGGACTCGGGACTCGGGGTTCGGGATTCGGGCGCTGGAACCCGAGTCGCGAGTCGCGAGTCGCGAATCCCGACCCTGCTCGCCGGCGATACGCTCTTCCGCGACAGCATCGGCCGCACCGACCTGCCCGGCGGCAATTATCCGCAGATCATCCGCTCCATTCACGAGAAGCTGCTCCCGCTCGACGACGCCACGCTCGTCGTCCCCGGCCACGGCCCGCTCACCACCATCGGCCGCGAGCGCGAGCG
>CAYWWM010000421.1:0-3262 GCA_964461735.1 uncultured Solibacteraceae bacterium
ATCAGCTTGATGTTGTCCTGCCGGATCTGCTGGATGACGGCCAACGTATGGCTGGGCGTGGGCGGAATGCCTGGCTTGGGTTCCACGTAACCCACCACCCGCAGTCCAAACCGCTCCGCGAAATTCGGCCAGGAATTGTGGTACGTGATCACTTCCGTGCCCCGCAGCGCAGCCGTTTCCCGATCCCAGCGCGCTTCGGCCTCGCGCAGGCGGCGGTCGAAATCCTGGTACCGCTGCGCGTAGGAAGATGCGCCCGGCGGGTCAAGCTGCGCCAGCCTCTGTTGAATGGCCTGCGCGATGCGGCGGCCGTTGCCGGGTTCGAGCCAGTAATGCGGATTGCCCAGCGGGTGGACATCGCCCATGGCGCGGGTCACCGGGCCGGTCGGTTTCTCCAAGATGGCGGCGACAGTGGATGCGTCCAAATATCCGGGGGCGCCCACCTGGATGCGCGCGTTCCGGCTCTGCGTGATCAGTGGAGGCAGCCAACCGGCTTCGAGTTGCAGGCCGACCAGCACCAGCAAATCGGCTTTGGCGAGTTTGAGCAGGAAGCTCGGCTTGGCTTCGACAAAATGAGGGTCCTGATAGCCGCGCGCAATGGACTCGACGCGCACGCGGCTGCCTCCCACTTCCCGCGCCAGCGCTGCCAGGTCCTCCGTGGTGGTCATGACGCTTATGCCTTGTGCGGCTGCGGAAGCGGCAAGCATTCCTGCGGCGAGCAGGAATGCGGAAAGGGTCACCGTCCATCGTTTCCATCGCACGCCGTGTTCCTTCATATCTGCTCCTTCGTTCTGACCTAACACCTCACACCTCACACCTCACACCTGCTTTCAAAACGGATGCGCCCCATGCGCCCCTAACGTGTATTGAAACTGGAAGAGAAACTCATTGGCCGTGTGGCCTTCAGCGTACTGCGTGCGGCGAAGCTGTCCGCGGACCTGGCTGAACTCGCTCGGCCAGTAGGTGAGCACAAGCGATTGCGCACTGTCATGCGCCTGGGGATCACGCGCCCGCTCCGCCCAGTCCACGCGCGCGCCGCCAAACCAGCGCCGGGCGAGTTGATAATCGGCGGAGGCGTAGAAACCGAAGGCACGTTGCGTGCCCAACTCCTCGTCCCGCCGGCTCCAGACGAATTCGGAGCGCCCCACGAAGGAATGGTAGATGGCGCGCCGGAGAGGTTTCCAGCGCACGGTGGCGTCGAGTCCGGCCACGTGCGTCAGAAAATCCGACCCGAGCTCGTTGTGCCCGCGCGCGTACGATCCGCCGACTTCGAGATTGGTGGATTCGCTCAGGTCCTTGTATCCGCGCAGGCGGTAGAGGCTGCTCACGTCGCTGCGGCGGCTGGCCCGGAACAAATCGCCGGAATTGCCGCGGTAGATCTCGGCGGTCCCTTCCAGGAACAGTCCCGGAGGCGCCGGCAGGATGCGGCTGAGGGACAGGCCTTCGTCTTTGATGCCCGCGTCGCTCTCGCCCGGCTCGCCGCCGAGCAGGTTGTACGCAATGAGGGGCCGGTCCACCCAGGGCAGAACGTGGTTGTGGAACGGATTAATCTTGCCGAAATTCGAGCGCATCCGGCCGGCCTTCAGCGAGAACCTTCCGGGGAGGGCGGGGAACGTCAGGTAGCCTTCCTCGACCGCCGCCCCTTCCTCGCCCACCGACAGGAAAAAGTCGGCGCGGGCATAGGGGTCCACGATCGCTTGAAAGCTGAACTCGCTCTCGCGGAGGGACAGCGACGGGAACGGACTGATGATGTTCCTTCCCGACGCGCCGATGAAATTGCCGATCACGCCGATGTCCGGGTTGAGCGCCTTGGACAGGGAAGCGGCCCCTCCATAGACCGGGAGAGAAGGAGTCGGAAGCTGCAACCCTTCTGGCACGGGCGCCGCCGTCGTCGCTGCTGGAGCGGGAGCAGCCGGCGCTCCTGCCGATGGCAACGCCGCCTTCAGCGCCACGATCTCATCCTCCAGGACGCGAATCCGCTCCTCCAGAGCGCGGAACCGGGCCTCCTCTGCCGATCCTCCCTGCGCCCAGACCAAGGGAGTCACCGAAACAAACCAGCTAAGCCAAAGAATCAGGAATCGCCTCATACGCCCTCCTGTGGAGGAATCTGAAAAATCGCGTGTGCTAACGCGATCACTTCCGAGAAAGCCGTCGGGGATTAGACGAAGTTCCGCAAAGGAAGCGTCGAGGGAGGGCCGCGAATCAGGCGAGTGGCGGACGCGCGGTGCAGCGCCGTAACGGGCAGCGCTCCCGCGAAATCCTCGTTGACAACGGGAAGAATGATGGCGTGCTCCGCGCTGATCAGCGCGGGATAGTGATGATGATGCGAGAGCGCGCACGGATGGTCCGGAAAGCCGCAATCCGGGTGCGGCTCCGTCTCCGGCGCGCTGGCGACCCAGACTGGAGCGGACGAATGCTCATGATCGAATTGCAGCGGCGCCAGCAGCTCAAAGCCGAGATCCCAAACGAATATCACCAACAACAGGACGGCAACCCGCCGCCACAGAAGCGGCAAAGGCTTCGCAAGAGATTCCCGGTTCCGCTGGACTCGATGTCGCACGCGTATCACCTACCGACAAGATTATCACGATTCGATGCCCCGGCGCAGTGTGAAGTTGCCTGGGAACAGGGAATAGGGAACAGAAGTGCAGGGAGTGGGGAATAGGGAGTGGGGAGTGGGGAAGGCAGAAGACAGAAGTTAGATGTAAGTGCAGGTCCCTCGCCACTCCGTTCCTCGGGATGACAGGGTTTGGGTGGCTTTTCTATGGACTACTGGCTACTGGCTCCTGGCTACTGACTACTGGTTTCTGACTTCTTGACTTCTGGTTCTTCGAATTTCTTCCACCGCCTGCGGGTTTTCCAGCGCCGAGAGGTCGCCCGTGGCTTCGCCCAAATACGCCGCGCGCGCGACGCGGCGCATGACCTTGGCGTTGCGGGTTTTCGGCAGGTCGCGGACGAATTGGATCTCGTGAGGGCGCAGCGGCTTGCCGAGGCTCTGCGCCACGCGGTCCTGGAGCTCGCGACGCAGCGAATCGCTCGGCTCATGACCCCGCCGCAAGACGCAGAAGCAGACGACCGCTTGCCCTTTGAGCGCGTCGGGCACGCCCACGCAGGCGGCTTCCGCCACGGCCGGGTGCGCCACGAGGATGGACTCGACTTCGGCGGGCCCGAGGCGCTTGCCCGCAACCTTGATCGTGTCATCCGAGCGGCCCAGGATGTACCACATGCCGTCGGCGTCCACGGCGGCCCAATCGCCGTGCGTCCA
>CAYWWM010000422.1:0-3257 GCA_964461735.1 uncultured Solibacteraceae bacterium
CGTCTGACGATCTGCCCATTGGCCCAAGGATCACGGTGCCGGCTCCGCAGATAGTCATCGAACCGTCCCCCAACGTTGATCTTCAGGCGGCTCGTCAGCGAGATCTGGTCCTGCCAAAAGAACGCGTGAATCCGGCTCGAAGTGTGGTCTACGCGGCTGATGGGGAAATTCGGGTCGGAGACGTAGGTCTCCTCAAACGTCCCCAAATCGATGAGCGGCGCCTCGACGCTCCGACTGGCGCTCCGGTTGGTCCGGTTCGCGTACTCCCAATATTCGTAGCCGGCGAGGACCGTGTGCCGCATCCCCCCGAGCTCGATTGTCCCCGTCAGGTCGGCTTGATTTACCACAGGGCGGAGGTGATGCTTGAAGTACAAGGACTCTCGAAAGACCTGATTCACGTCCGGCAGGTAATCCAGGAACTCTGCGGTGAAGTATTCATCGCTAGCCCGCCGGTGAAAAAAGCTGTTGCGAAACTGCATATTCTCGCCCAGCCCGACATTCAGCAAAATCTGCGTCTGCGAATCGCGGGACTTTTCGAAGTCTTGCGGCGTATTGAACCGACGGCTCAGGTCGAATCCGGGCAGGTTCAAAACGCCAACCGGAACTCCCGCATCTCCGTCAAAGGTGTCGTGATTGAAAGTCTGGCGGACGGTGATCTGGCTGGTGTTGTTCAGAAGCCAAGTCAGTGTAGGCGAAGCGTTGAAGCGCCGCGCACCTGCGTCCCGCCAGGCGTCGGAGTGATCGTAACTCATGTCTAAACGATACAGTAACCGGTCTGCCATCACCGGTCCCGTCGCTCCACCCGCCACCTGATGCGTGTTGAACCGCCCCCCGCGATACACCAGTTCATACAGACGTTCGGCCTGCGGTTTCTTGCGGATGATATTGATGGCCCCGGCGAAAGCCTGCCCTCCATAGAGAATCGAGCTCGGCCCCTTCAGAACGTCAACTTGTTCAACGTTGTTGAGCTGTGTGCTGGTCCGGTTTCCTTCCAATCGTAAGCCATCCACCAGCACGACGTTTCCGAACGTCTCAGGCCCGATATCGTTGTTGAAGCCCCGAATGGTGTAGTACTCGTACATTCCATACCGGACTGTAGCTGACACACCAGAAACGTTGCGCAGCGCCGTCGCCATGCTGTTGACACCCTGTACCTCCAGCACCTGCTGGGGAATAGAGCTCACCTGGACGGGCAAGTCCGTGTCCGGAACATCCAGCCGCGACGCCGTCGTCTTCCCAGCGATATCCGCCACGGTCCCGCCCGCTTCCCGGACGACAATCGTCGTGGACACCGCGCTCACCGCCAGCGTTACGTCCAGGACTGCGGATTCCGTGGTTAGCCTGAATATTCGACTCGCCGTTTCGAATCCTTCCCGAGCAAACGACAGCTCATACGGCCCGGTGGGCAAGGCCGGGAACCGATACCGGCCGGACTCGTCCGTTGTGGCGTTTTGGCCCGATCTGGTTTGCTGGTTGGTGGTTGTAACAGCAACCCCCGGCATGACCGCGCCGGTCAAATCCGTCACCACTCCGGAAATCGTTCCCATTGACACCTGGCCAAATAATACTTGGGAAGACCCCAAGAACAACAGCGCCAATCCGCGGCCAAGCACTCGACTCCCAGACTTTCCGAACAGCAGCCTTGCTGCTATCAATCCGATTGACTCAATCGCTTTCCTCATGATGACCTCAATTCCTCTCTGCGAGTGTTTTTAAGTCCTCGTAGAGGCTTCGTTGTCATTGGACTGCTCGCGCCATTGGAAGTGCTGCACCACGCGGGGGATTGCTCCGCAACGGGTTCAGGCGCGAAAGAAATTGCGACGGAACGAATGGCCGAGGTTAACTGAGGAATCGGGGAGGGTGAAACGGCGGGGGCAGGAAAATATCGGGCGGCGCGAGGCTTGGAGCGGCGATGCTGACGTGGACTACCTCCAGCGGCGGGCTGCTGATGGGAGCGGGAGCCTCGTCCATCTTTGCCCGCGGCGCGGTCAGCCAGCCCGGAACGTCCTTGCAATGCTGCAACGCGTAGCCGCCTTCGATGTGATGTGAGCAAACTTCAATCGAGAGATAGAACCGGCTCAGATGGAAACAGAAGACGGCGATTACCGCCCAGGCAACCGCTCTGGCTGCGACCGAAACTCTTGCCTTCTGCCCGTTCGTCAAGCGTGCTCCGCTTTTCCGTGGTCTTCCTGCCACTGCTACCTAAGCTAAACTCTATACCACGGAAATCCCGTGCGTCAAGGCCCGTGAAAAGTGCACAGTGGTTAGTGGATAGTGAATAGTGGAAGGCAAGAGCGGGAACTGGAACGAGTTCACCACAGTATTCGCTCATAATCCACTGCGCTTTACGGCCCCCAAGGAGAGCGCCTTCCGGGTGACTGTCGTGACCGGAAGACGGCCCAACCGGCTGGGCAAAACCCATCGGGAACCGGCCAGTTTCGCGCCCGGCTGCAGGCGAGCGGCATGGACGCTGATTTCGAGGGCGTTTACAGTAATGGTGTGCCGCACCCGGCCGAGCAGCCTTTCCACGACAATGGCGTCTTGTGGAATTCGATGCGAGTCGAGCGGCCTGCTGAAGGAATGCCCGGCGCCTCCGCCCAGTTCCCACGTCGGCAGCTCCCAGAACCCGGCCATGCGTTGCGCGGATTGCGGCCGGCGGACGAGCAGCAGCCTTCCTGCGGCGTCGCGGATCACCGCCGCCACAAAACGCCGCACCATCGGCTTCGCGGGGCGACGACGAGGAGGATACTTATGTACTACATCTCGCGCGTGAGCTAGACAAAATCGGCGCAGCGGGCAAACCGCGCAGCGGGGTTCGCGGGGCAGACAGACCGTCGCGCCGAGCTCCATCAGAGCCTGGTTGAAGTCGCCCGGACGGCGCGGGGCGAGCAACGCTTCCGCCCGCCGCAGGAATTTTTCTTTCCCTCGACTGCTCCGGAAATCATCCTGGAGCGCATAGAGGCGCGAGAGCACGCGCGCCACGTTTCCGTCGAGCACCGCCAGAGGGACGCCGGAAGCGATGCTCAGTACCGCCCTTGCGGTATAGTCTCCCACTCCGGGCAACAGCCGCGCCGCGGCGTACTCTTTCGGAAATTCCCCGCCCCACTCCCGCAGGATCGCGCGCGCCGCTTTGCGCAAGTTCCGCGCCCGCGAGTAGTATCCCAAGCCGCTCCAGCACGCCAGCAGGGTTTGCTCATCGGCGGCGGCAAGCGACGCCATGTCCGGGAAGAGGCGCAGGAATTTCTCGTAATACGGCA
>CAYWWM010000423.1:0-3255 GCA_964461735.1 uncultured Solibacteraceae bacterium
TCGCCGCGATGGTGAACGAGCAGACCGAAAACATCGGCGCGCGCCGCCTGCACACCATCATGGAGCGGCTGCTCGACGAGATCTCCTTCGAGGGTCCCGACCTCAAGAAGAAAACCGTCAAGATTGATCCGGCCTACGTGCAGAAACAGTTGACCGAGATCGTCAAGAACCAGGACCTCAGCCGATATATTCTCTGAAGCTTGTCAGAGCCGCGACCGTGAGGGAGCGGGCCGAAACCCGGTTTAGCCGCAGATCGGTGCACATTGTGTTTCGGAGATGCTCTCGTACTGTCATCACCCAGATTGTGGAACGACATTTTGCCCGCTCCTTCACAGTCGCGGCTCTGATGGGCACTCTCCTGCTGGCCGGTTGCGGCGTGCCGGGCGAGCCGCTGCCGCCGTTGCTCGAAATCCCCGCTCCGGTTGCGGACCTGGCGGTTGCGCAAGTGGGCGCGCAGCTCGAACTGGAATGGTCCCCTTCGCGCCTCACCACCGAAGGCACGCGCGCGCAGCGCCTCGACCGCATCGAAATCTACGCCTCGTTTCATGCCGAGGGCGCGCCAACCCCGAGCGTCCCGGAGCCGGCGAGCCTCGTCGCCGCCATCCCTGCGCAGAGCATCCCGCAAACAGAAGACCGCATGAGGCACGTGATCCCGCTCGAGGCGTCGCGGCGGGGAACGCAGGCGGTGATCGCGGTCAAAGCGGTGAATGACCGCGGGCGCGACGCCGGGTTCTCGAACGTCGTGACGTTGGCGGTCGCGGACCTGCCGGAGGCGCCCGCCGATCTCCAAGGCGAGGTGACGGAGCGCGCGGTGCGCCTGACGTGGCGGCCCACCGCGCAATCGGTGTTCGGCGGAGCGGCGTCTGCGGTGACCGGATACCAGGTGTTCCGGCGCGCAGCGGGAGCGCCCGAACCGGGGACCGCCATCGGCGAAGCGCAGGCTCCCGAGTTTGCCGACGCCGCCTTCGAGTTCGAGCGCGCGTACGTGTATGCCGTGCGGGCGTTCGTGAGGCGGGGCGATTCAACGGCCGTGACGCCGCTCTCGGCGGCGGTGGAGGTCGCGGCCACGGACCGCTTCCCTCCCAGGCCGCCGGAAAACGTCCGTGCGGTCGCCGCGCCGGGAGCCGTCGAGATGGCCTGGAGTCCCAGCGAAGAAGCGGACTTCGCCGCGTACCACGTCTACCGCAGCGAAGGGGGCGCATTCGCGCGTGTCAATTCGGAGCCGCTGCGCATCCCGGTGTTCCGCGACGCGACGGTGCGCCCCGGCGCGCGCTACCGCTATCACGTGCGCGCGGCGGACAGGAAGGGCAACGAGAGCGGGCCTTCCGAGGAAGCGGAGGTGGCGGCGGAATAGCGAGAAGGCAGAAGGCAGGAGTCAGGAGCCAGGAGTCAGTAGAAAACCCACCCAACTTCTGTCATCCCGAGGAGCATTCTGTCCCGAGCGAAGCGTGGAAAGCGACGAGGGACCTGCGCCTCCTCTGCCTCCTGACCACTGCCTACGGCCTTCTGACTACTGACTCCTGACTCCTGGCTCCTGTTTCCTGCCTTCCCATGTACGCTTTGCGGCACGTACCCAGGGCGCTTCGCAGCGGGCAAAAAGTGTTGGCAGGCGGAGAGGCGGTTCTACAATGAATTGTGGAACACATGAAATTTTCGCGCTGGATCACGATGGGCGTTGCGGGCGCGCTGGCGGTGTTGGTGGCGCTGGCGCTCTGGATTCGCGGCCGGCGGAAGTCCGCCGCCGAGCGCGAGCGGGAGCGCCGTCTGGCCATCAACGCTTCGGGGCGCATCACCGACGGCATCCTGGTGGAGGGGGAAATCACGGCCAACGACGAGCTAACGACCTCGGGCCTGCTCTTCTATCGCTACAACGCCAAGGGGCTCGAATACTCGGCGGCACAGGACATTTCGGCGCTCGTGCATCTGACGCCGCCCCGAAGCTGCTTGCCCGGCGTCCCCGTCCAAGTCAAATACCATCCGCAAAGACCTTCCGATTCGATTATCCTATGCGAGCAGTGGAGCGGCCTGCCGCCTGAAGCGTGGCGTCCCGCGCGGAGCCGATAGGCCGGGTGGAGCCGGCGATCAGCCCCCCACGAAACGCAAGGCGGGTCAACCCCGTGCGGGGTGGAATGGTATTCTGTGGGCGCGCGTTCCGCAGGTTGAAACCTGCGGCTATTCACGGATTGCCCCTGTGGGGCAATGAGCGGGCAATGAACGCGAGGTGGGGCCGGGAATTATGGCACAAACCATCCGGGAAAGGCTCGAGGAGCTGCGCCGCAGAAATGAAGCTGCGGAAGCCGGCGGCGGCGCGGCCCGCGTCGCGCGCCAGCACAAAGAGGGCAAACTTTCGGCGCGCGAGCGCGTCGAGTTGCTGCTCGACGAAGGCACGTTCGAGGAGCTTGACCGGCTCATCCAGCACCGCGCCACGGACTTCGACCTGGGATCGCAACGCATCCCCGGCGACGGCGTGGTGGGCGGCTACGGGCGCGTGGACGGGCGCCTGGTCTTCGTCTTCGCGCAGGACTTCACCGTCTTCGGCGGTTCGATGTCGGAAGCGAACGCCGCAAAAATCTGCAAGATCATGGACCGCGCGATGCAGGCGGGCGCGCCGATCATCGGCTTGAACGACTCGGGCGGCGCGCGCATCCAGGAGGGCGTGGTCTCGCTCGCGGGCTACGCCGACGTCTTTCTGCGCAACACGCTGGCGAGCGGCGTGGTGCCGCAAATCTCGGCCATCATGGGGCCGTGCGCGGGCGGCGCGGTGTATTCGCCGGCCATCACCGACTTCATCGTGATGGTCGAGGGCACCAGCTACATGTTCGTGACTGGCCCGGACGTGATCCGCACCGTCACGCACGAGGATGTCACGAAAGAAGAGCTGGGCGGGCCGATGACGCACAACGCCACCAGCGGCGTGGCTCACTTCGCCGCGCGCGACGACGCCGACTGCCTGACGCTGATCCGCGAGCTGCTGTCGTTCCTGCCGTCCAATTGTCAGGACGACCCGCCGGTCAAGCCCTCGAACGATCCGATAGACCGCGAGGACGCGGCGCTCGACACGCTGATTCCGGCGGAGTCCGATCAGCCCTACGACATGCGCGACGTGATCCATCGCGTCGTGGACGAAGGATACTTTTTCGAAGTGCACGAGCACTTCGCGCAGAACCTGATCGTGGGCTTCGCTCGCCTCGGCGGCAAATCCGTGGGGATCGTCGCCAACCAGCCCGCCGTGCTCGCCGGCACGCTCGACATCAA
>CAYWWM010000424.1:0-3253 GCA_964461735.1 uncultured Solibacteraceae bacterium
GCAGCGGCAGGGCCAGCGTGGCGCCGGCGCCCTGCAAAAACGTGCGTCGTGGGATTGCTTTCTTAAAGATCATCATGACAACGTGCCTCCCCTATCGTGAACTGTACTCTTAGCGGTCATCCTGAGGAGCCCTGCGGCCGCGCTCAGGGTAAATTCCGCGACGAAGGACCTGCTCTTCGCTCGTCACTGGTCACTCGTCACTGCTCTTTTGACCTCCGCATCTGAAACGGCGTGCTCTGCACAATCCCGTTAATCAGAGACGACCAGCGGTAGTCGCCGGGGGCGGCCTCCCGCAGAATCTGGCGGACCACGGGGGCGTCGTAGGATTCCAACCCGCGGCCCAGCGCGTACATCAGCAACTTTTCGGTGAACGTCCGGACAAACGGATCGTAGCGGGCGAGCAGAATCTGGCGCAGCTCCGCCGGACCTTGAAACTTGGTGCCGTCGGGGAGCACGCCCGAGGGATCAATCGGGGTGGTGCGCTCGGCGGTCCGCCAGCGGCCGACCGCGTCGAAATTATCCAGCGCGAATCCCAGCGGGTCCATCAGGTTGTGGCAGGTGGCGCACACGGGATTCACGCGGTGCTGCTCCATGCGCTCACGCATCGTCAGCACGCGCCCGCTCTGCCCGTCTGGCTCCCGCAGCGACGGAACGTTGGGCGGCGGCGGGGGCGGCGGCGTGCCCAGCAGGTTATCGAGCACCCACTTCCCGCGCAGGGTCGGAGCGGTGCGGTTGGCGTAGGAAGTGACGGTCAGGACGCTGCCCTGTCCGAGCAGGCCGCGCCGGGACTCATCCGCCAATGCGACGCGCCGCATTTCGCTGCCGTAGACGTTCGGAATGCCGTAGTGCCGCGCCAGCCGCTCGTTCAGGAACGTATAATCGGCGCGGAAGAACTCCAGGATGCTGCGATTCTCGCGCGCAATGCTTTCGGCGAAGAGCAAGGTTTCCTGCGTGAGCGCCTGGCGCAGGTTTTCGTCGAAGTCAGGAAACGCCTTAGGGTCCGGGGAGACGCCCGCGAGCCGCGGCAGGCCCAGCCACTGGCTGATGAAGTTCTCGATCAATGCCTGCGAGCGCGGATCGGCCAGCATTCGTTTGACTTGCCCTTCCAGAACGGCGGCGTCGCGCAACCGGCCCTGCTCCGCCACGCTGAGCAGCTCGTCGTCCGGGATGCTGCTCCAAAGGAAAAATGAGAGGCGCGAGGCGAGCTCCAGGTCGCTGATGCGATACGGGCTTCCCGATGCCACGTTGGTCGGATCGCTCTCGATCCGGAACAGGAATTCCGGACTGACCAGGATGCCTCGGATCGCCGTCGCGATGCCCTCTTCGAAACCACCCTCCTTGCGCCCCACTTCGTAGAACTTGAGCAGAGTCTGGACGTCGGCCTCGGCGACCGGGCGTCGAAACGCGCGGCGGGCGAGCTGCGAGAGAATCTCTCTGGCGCAGGCGGTCTCGCTCCTCGAATCGCCGCTGCGTTGCGGATGGCACACGAAAATCTTTTGCCGGCTGAGCGTATCGCCGATGCCGGCGGCGTTGTAAGGGCCCGTGATCGCAACATTGTCCACGCCCGGCTCGCCCCCCTTGTAGGAGAGCAGGTCATCGAAGACCTGGCGGGGCATCAGCTCGCCTTCCGGCTCGGTGCGCTCGTCGAGGAACGCCACGCCGATCTCGCGGATTCCGGCCGTGGCCGCGAAGCGGACTTCCAGGCCCGCGTCCGCCGTGAATTCGTAAATCTCCTGCTCCGGGTCGCCGATGTAATCCTTGTTGATGAAGGAGTAGACCGGGCTCGAGCGGCCGCGGTGCTCGCCGCCCACTCGGAACGATCGGAGCAGCGCGCCATCCAGGCGCACGTCGAGCTGGTGCGGCTCGTTCAAGCCGCGGATGTAGTTGTCGTTGTTGCGCTGCAAGCGGATTTTGACGACGTACTCGCCGTCGAGTGGGAAGGAATGCCGGATGACGGTTCCGCCGCGCGTTCCGAAGGGAAGGTCCTCGCTCGCGCGGTCGTCCTGCACCAGCCTGCGGGGAACGCTGTAGGATTCCGTGTAGGGTCGCGTGCCGGGGTCGCCGACGGCGAGCAGGCTGATCTTGCGCGCCGCCGCCATGTACCGCTCGACCAGCAGAGGCGAGACGGAGAGTATCTCGGCGATGTTGTCGAAGCCCCGCCCGGCGTCGTCCGCGGGCAAGAGCGCCGCGCCGTCAATCTCCACGGCCAGCAGGTCGCGGACCGCGTTGGCGTACTCCGTGCGGTTGAGGCGATGGATCGCGGGCCGACCCGGGTTGGGATGCGCCTGCGCCGCGCGGTCGAGCTCCGTCTCCAGATACTGGATGAAGGCATCGTAGCTCGCGGCGTCCGGCCGCGGCATTCCCACCGGCGGCATCTGCCGGGCCCGCAGCTTCCGCACAACCTTCTCCCAGACCTCCGCGCCTTCGCTCACGTTGGCGACGTTCATGGTGTCGAGCAGCAGGTTCGCGGTGCGGAGCCGTTCGTTGTGGCAGGTGAGGCAGTAGCGCTGCAGCAGAGCGCGCTGCGCCGCGGCGAGCTCGGGAGCGGCGGGCGTGCCTTCCTGGCTCGCTGCCCATAGGCAGTTCCCTCCGGCCACTATGATGACCAGGGCAATGGCGAGAATCGTCCGCACCACGGCGCACACTCCTCCGTCCAGGCCATTACTATAGCATATCTTGAGCATATCTAAGGGCGGGATCAGCCGCTCGGTTGCGGCGGCTGCGAGTCTATTGTTTCCTCCGCCGGAGAGGAATACAATGCTTTTCATGGGCGTCGCGGGAAGGTACCTGCCGCAGACAGAGGGAGGGCGCGAAGATGACGATCACGAGAACAGGCCGGATGGGATGTCTCACTGCGTTGCTGGTCTTGGCGGCCGCGGCGGCCGGCGCGGCGGCGGACCTCCGCCTGGTGGAAGCGGTGGCGAAGAAAGACCGCGAGGCGGCCCGCGCCCTGCTGCGGGAGAATCCCGACGTGAACGCGGCCACGCCCGACGGCGCCACGGCGCTGCACTGGGCGGCCCACTGGGATGATCTCGACATCGCCGAGCAGTTGATCCGCGCGGGGGCGAACGTGAACACGGCCAACGACTACGGGGCCACTCCTCTCTCGCTCGCCTGCGCCAACGGGAACGCCGCGCTGGTGGAGCGATTGCTGGCGGCCGGCGCGAATCCGAACACGGCCCTGCCGTCTGGCGAGACGCCGCTGATGCGCTGCGCGCGCACGGGCAGCGCATCAGCGGCGTCTCGCCAGACG
>CAYWWM010000425.1:0-3247 GCA_964461735.1 uncultured Solibacteraceae bacterium
GATGAAGCTGTCGTCGTAGAAATCCTCGGGCTTGTAGCGCCGCATGGCGTTCGAGTCGTAGAGGGACATAGCGTTCTTGATGCCTTCCACGGTCGGATAGGGTTTGGCGGGCATCTCGACGGCGCCGTTGTAAATGATGTTCTGGATTTCGTAGTCGTGGAAGGCATACCACTTGGCGATGGACTGAAATGCGTATTGCTTGTCGCGCTTCATCAGGGCGATGGCTTCGACGACCGATTTCAGGAAGCGCAGGACCGTGTCGCGGTTGGCGTTGGCCCAGGATTTCGACGCCCAGACGCCGTTGCAGGGGATCGGCTCGTTCCAGGAGCGCAGGTCCACGTCGAGCGGCGTGTAGCCCAGTTGGCGGCCCATGGCGTAAGGGACTTCGTAGGCGATCAGGGCGTCGGTCCAGCCTTTCTCGAGCGGCGTAATGCTGTAATTGTCTTCGAGGATCGCAACGTCCTGGACCGGGTCCCAGCCCATCTTGCGGGCGATGATGAGGGCGACGGTTCCGGTGCAGGCGGAGAGGCTCGAAATGGCGATCCGCTTGCCCTTGAGGTCTTCGAGTTTTTCAATGCCGCTGCCCTTGCGCGTGAGAATGTGCCAGTGGACGATGTTGTCGGTGGTGGCGAGAATGACGCGGTCGGACGGCTCCGAAGCCGTGACGCGGGCCACCATCCCGGGCGCGCCGCCGCCCACGGAAATCTGGGCGCGGCCGGCCTGCTCGCGGATGCTCCGGGGAACGTTGTCCGGGACGCCGTGAACTCGCGCGGCGTCCGCGCTGAACGGGATCATCGTGACGTCGAGGCCGTTCTTGTCATAGAGGCCCTGATCGAGCGCCACCAGAAACGGGACCTTATTGATCGAGACGTCGGAAAGGCGGACAGTGAGCGGAATTTTCCTCTGCTGCGCCTGCTGCGCCCACAGCGGGGCGAAGGAGGGGGAGAGCAGGATGAGTCCGACGATGCCGGCTCGATTTACAGTTCGGCGGATTTCCATAATGGCTTAGAATCCTTTCCTGGGAGATGACGGCGGACCGCCGGAGCGAATTGGCAAAAGCCCCGCCCCGCAATCCGAATATGATTTTACACGACGATAAGCTCCCGTCACGAAGGATTTCACACGCCGAAGGTGCGCTTGACACCATAGGACGAGGGGCATAGGCTGTCGGGGAAGCGCAAATCAAACAGTCCGCTTCTCCGCAAACCCATCTGGAAGAGGAGGTTTCTTCATGGCAACTGTGGCAGGAAAGAGGGCGTCTAGAGGAGACTGGTTGCGGATCCTGGCTGCCGGATTCATGTTCGGGGTTGGCTCATCCGCTTACGCCCAGATGAGCGGTTACCCGGCTCCGCGGGATCCAGACTACCAAGCCGCGCTGAGCGCGACGGTGGACGATCTGCTGCCGGTGGCGCGGCTCATGGCGAAGAAGCCGAGCCGGCGGATGGCCTTGTCGCCGGGTTACGGCATTCAATCGGGCGACAAAGTATTGATCGTGGTGAGCACGCGCTTTGACCTGCGCGTGTTGGAAGCGATCCGGCGGGCCATTGTGGAACTCGGGGGCACGGTGGATATTATGCGCACCCATGCCCAAGCCTCCGCTCCGCGGACTGGAAACGCCGGGGAGGAAGAACTCCAGTTCCGGGGTGAAGAGGGGCCCAATCCTTCGCGCTTCGTCCGGTCGGCGGGAGTGCGGGCCTTGGTGGAGGCCAATGTGAGCGTCGGCGGGGCAGGGTACGATCTGGTGATCGCCGGCACCGGCGGACCCAATCCCCGGGCCGATTACCGCTGGGAGTACATCCCCTGGGACACGGCTGACAAGTTCCTCTACAGCATGGCAGCGTTTCCGTACGAGATTCAGGAAATGCTGGATGAGAAGCTCTGGGCTGCCATTACCAACGCCCGCACGATTCGCGCCACGGACCCGGAAGGGACGAACCTGACCTGGAATTGGGACGCCAAATTCGAGGGCATGTTGCGCGAACACTGGCCGGGCTACCGGATTCTCAAACAGGGCCATATCAGCCCCATTCCCCTGTTCATGAGCCCCGTGGAGGCCAATGCGAATGGAACCATCGCCGGAACGGTGAACCATGCCGGGACCTTTCCGCATCTCAAGCTGACCATTCAAAACAACGAAATCGTGCGCGTCGAGGGGGGCGGCGAGTTCGGCGCTCGGTGGCAGGAAGTCTTGGACGATTGCCGGCAGAAAGGAATCCATTATCCGGGCTTTCCGGCTCCGGGCTGCGGCTGGTTCGAGGAGGCAGCCATCGGAACCGACCCGTGGAGGGCGCGCGACTTGGCCGCCGAAATCCGCAACCGCTATACGTGGGAACGAGGCCGCTCCGGCGTGATTCACTGGGGCCTGGGCGTCAGTCAGAATTTCGAGTACCACCCGGGCGTGCGCGAGTGGTATCAGGAGAACGCCTACAAGACAAAACGCGGCGCGGGCCACAACCATATCCATACGTACTTCACGACGCTGGACTTCACGGACGCCAACGGAAGGGTGGTGCGAGTGCTGGATAAGGGGCGGCTGACGTTCCTGGACGATCCCCAGGTCCGCAGCGTGGCCGCCCAGTACGGGGATCCGGACCAGCTCTTGCGGGAAAAATGGATTCCTTCCATCCCAGGGATCACGCTGCCCGGAGATTACATGAAGGACTATGCGGCGAACCCCTATGCCGTCATACACCCGCGCCAGGAACGGCTGCGCCGAGAGGCGGGATGGACTCCGGAAATGGGCGACTGAGCGGTCCGATCTGAAAAAGTCCCGTCTATAGCGGTTTTGCAAATGGTGCAGACCGGGTTGTGGAATCGTAAGGGCATGACTTTAGTCGTGCCGAATCAGAGTCGGTGAGGGAGCGCTTTAGCGCCTGAGGTAAGTCTTTCCGGAAGCTTTAACCAGACCAACCTCAGCGGCTAAAGCCGCAGTCGCAGCGGACGACTTGCGGCATCCCGGCTAGCCGGGATGCCCTTACGGTCTACACTAAAAGTTAATCCGCTCTAGTACAATGGAAGTCAGGGGTAGCGGATATGGATGCGTCTCTCCTCCGCGAGCCAGAGGCGACCGCGATCGGGCGGCGAAAAATCCGGAACAGCCAGGCCACGGCGCTGGTGGTGGGCGGGCTGCTGCTGGCGAGCGGCTGGATTGGCTGGAGCCGCTGGCCGCTGGGCCTCGTGCTGGGCTTGCTCTACTCGAACGCGTTCGAGTACGTCATGCACCGCGTCCTGCTCCACGGCACTACGG
>CAYWWM010000426.1:0-3247 GCA_964461735.1 uncultured Solibacteraceae bacterium
GCATTCGCGCCGGTCATCACCGTCATCACCGAGATCGGCATCATGACGGTCTCGCGCGTGATTTCCGACTGCCCGAAGGTCTCGGCGCCTTCCTCGAACACTCCGATGACGATGAATTCGAGGTCGCGGACCTTGATCTTGCTCGCTTCGGTCCAGCCGTCGGGGAAGAGCACGCGGAACAGCGCCGGCGTGACCAGGCAGACGCGGTTGCGCAGCCGGTCGTCATCCTCGTCGAAAAAACGACCGGCCAGGACTTTGAGGTTGCGAATAATCCGGAAGCCCGAATTGACCCCGATGATGGTGACTTCGCGGTACTGGTTTTCGAGCACCACGCGGTCGCGGCCCAGCACGATGGCGGAGACGGCGGTCAGGTTGGGCACGCCCGCGCGGATGGCTTCCACGTCCGCGAGCGTCAGGGCGTCGGAGATCGAGCTCGCGCCTGTCACCGTGGGGCTGCTCTCGTTCACGGTGTAAATCATGTTCGAGCCGACCCCTTCGATCTGCCCGAGCACGTAGTCGCGGCTGGTGAGCGCAATCGTCGAGACCAGGATCACCGAGCTCGTCCCGATCACCATGCCCAAGGTGGTCAGGCCGGTGCGCACTTTGTTGACACGCAGCGCGTTGTAGGCAAAGAAGAACGCTTCGCGGAGATTGCGCAGCCAGAGGAGCATGATCCCTTCTCTGCTAACCACTTATCACTATTCACTCATCGCGGAATCTTGGCGCACTTCCGCGCCCTCTACCAGAGCCTGCTGCCCGGGTCGGATGACTTCTGCTCCGTCTTCCAGGCCGCTGGTGATCTCCGTGCGTGTGGGGCTGATCAATCCGATCTTGACCGGGCGTCGCACCAGCACACCGTCGCGGACGACGAAAACGTGGCGTTCGCTGCCGGTTCCAAAGACGGTTTCGCGCGGGACCACCAGCGCGTTGTCGCGGGCCTCGGTCAGGATTTCCACGTCCAGGTTGGTGTTGGGCAGGAGCTCGCGCTTGGGGTTGTCCAAGGTGCAGGTGACTTCGCCGACGCGGCGCGAGTTGAGCTCCTTGATTTCGGAAGGCAACTGCTCGACCTGGCCGCGCCACTCGCGCCCCGGCAAGCCTTCCCAGCGCAGCACGACGGGCTGGCCGACGGTCACGCGGCCGAGATCCGGCTCGTCCACGAACACCTTGACCCGGATGCGGCCGAGCTCTCCGACGCGCGCGATCAAATCCCCGTTGCGGACGTAATCGCCGGGGCGGGCCGGGACCGAATACACGACGCCGTCGAGCGGTGAGAGCACGGCGGTCGAGCGCAGGCGGGACTGCGCCAGGTCGAGCGCGGCGCGGGCGGCTTCGACGCGGGCCTCTGCCTGCGCGATTTCCTCCGGCCCGTAGCGGCCGGGAAGTTTCTGGTCGAGGAGCGCCAAATCCGCCTCGGCTTTGGCGAGCTGGCGGCGGCTCTCGTCGAGCTCGATGCGTGCAACCGCGCCGCGCTCGACCAGCCGTTCATTCTGGCCCACGAGTTTCGCGGCTTCGTCGCGCACGCGCTGGGCGGCCTCGCGCTGGACGTGCAGCTCCCGCAGCTCAAGCGCCGTGCCGCCCTGCCGCATGAGGCGCAGCTCGTTCTCCCCCTCGGCCAGCGCGGCGCGCGCGCTCTCGATCTCGCTCGCGATCTGCCGTTGGCTGAGCTCCGCGATGCGCTGCCCGCGGCGCACGGAGTTCCCTTCGCGGACCAGGATCTGCGACACTTCGCCCTCGATCTCCGCGCGCGCGTCCTGATACGAGATCGGCTCGGCGGTGCCGTTGGTGACCACGCCGGTGTGAATTTCCTCGCGCGCGGCCCGCACCGTTTGGACGGTCAGGACGGCGCGCTCCAGCGAGCGGTTATAGAGCGCTGCGCCGGCGGCCAGTCCGCCCAGCACCAGCAAAACCCAGACCGCGCTGCTTGTTCGAGAGGCCATGAAGAAAGTGATGCTTCTCGCCGAGTTGAAGATGCTTCCGTTCGGAAGTATAGCAAAGTTCCGAATCCGCCCGCGTCTTTCGGGATTGATTTTCCGGGTCCGAGACTGGTTCAATAGAGCACGCTCCGCCGCATGTCCTGCCCGCCTCGTACGGGAGGCGGAAGGCCATCGGCCGCACAGACTCGCGTAGATCCCGAAGGAGAAAGAGGAGAAAATGTTGCTGTCCCGCGCCGCCGCCCGCGCCACGTCCTTCACGCAGCAGTACATGCCCGCGCCGTATCTGTTTGCGCTTCTGCTCACGTTCCTGGCGGCGCTGCTCGCCGTGGTGGTCACGCGGACGGCGCTCGAGGACGTGGTGAGCTTCTGGTACGGCGGCTTGTGGGAAATCCTGACGTTCACCGCGCAGATGGTGCTCGTGCTGATGTGCGGGCACGCGCTGGTGGACGCGCCCGCCGTGAAACGCGTCCTTGACTGGTTGAGCGGCCTGCCGCGCACGGAGCGCCAGGCCGGCGCCGGAGTGTTCCTGGTGAGTTGGGCAGCGGCGCTATTTAACTGGGGATTCTGCCTGGTGGTGGCGGGTGTGTTGGTGAGAGAGATTCCGAAGCGCCTGCCAGGAATCTCCAGAGGCTATCTGGCGGCTGCGGGATATACGGGCTTTGGCGTCTGGGCCTCGGGGCTGTCGAGCTCCATCGCGCTGGTATCGGCCACGGCGGGCAGCCCCATGAACATCATCGAGCAATACTCCCAACGCACCGTGCCGCTCCCGGAGATGCTGCTCGCGCCGTACAACCTTGTCCCGGTGGCCGGAATGGCGATCCTGATGCCGCTTTTGTTCTGGCGCATTTGTCCTACGACATCGCTTTCCTCTGCTTCCTCTACTTCCTTTGCTTCCTCTGCCCCCTCTGCCTCTGCGGACTCGGCTTCCTCGGGAGCGACGGGAAACCCGGCGGCACCTCCCACCTTCGCCGAGCGGATCGAGCAGAGCCGCTGGATCACCATCTGGCTGGTGGGAATGGCGCTCGGCTATCTCGCCCTGCGTCTCCGGCAGGGGAGCTTCAGCCTGGACCTGAACATGATGATCTTTCTGCTGCTGCTGCTCGGATGGATTCTGCACGGCACGCCGATCCGCTACATGCAGGCCTTCCACGCCGGCGCGCGAGCCGCAGGGCCGCTGCTCTTGGCCTATCCGCTCTACGGCGGGATTCTCGGCCTGATCCGCGACACGGGCCTCGCGGACTGGTTCGCGCAACTCTTTGTCTCGTTCTCGACGGCTTACACGCTGCCGTTCTGGTCCTACGTCAGCTCGAACG
>CAYWWM010000427.1:0-3236 GCA_964461735.1 uncultured Solibacteraceae bacterium
CCCGGCGAAGGCCATCATGAAGAGGACCGCCGCGACGATCGCCGACACCATGATGCCGACTTGCTGCACCAAGCCCACCGCCGTGATCACCGAGTCGAGCGAAAACACGGCGTCGAGCAGCAGAATCTGGATAATCACGCTCGTAAACGTGGGCGCGACGCGCGCCGACGCGCCGCCCTCCTCGCCTTCCAGCCTCTGGTGGATTTCGTGCGTGCTCTTGGCGATCAGGAACAGCCCACCCGCGATCAGGATGATGTCCCGGCCGGAGATTTCCTGCGCAAGAACCGTGAAGAGCGGAGCGGTCAGCCCGATGACCCACGCGATCGAGAGCAGCAGCGCGATCCGCATGAACATGGCCAGTCCCAGGCCCACCATGCGGGCTTTGGCCTGCTGCGCCTTGGGGAGCTTCGACGCCAGGATCGAAAGAAAAATCACGTTGTCAATCCCGAGCACGACTTCCAGCGCGAGCAGCGTCGCAAACGCAATCCAAGCCTGCGGGTCAGTGATCCAACTCATGGGTGGTTTCTCCTGCTCTCAGGAATTCCGGTGGAGGGGACAGCTCCGCGCTTGGGCGGATCGCACCACGTGGAGCGAAACGAAATGCAGCCTGGTTATCCCACAACGACGGCGGTGCCGCTGATCGAGACCATCAGCATTCCGCCCGACTGCCCGACGACTTCGTAGTCGAGATCAATGCCGACCACGGCGTTCGCGCCCAGGTCGCGGGCGGCTTCCTCAATCTCGCGGAAAGCAATCTCGCGCGCCTTCTTGAGCTCTTTTTCATACGCCGCCGAGCGCCCGCCGATGATGTCCCGGACATTGGCAAACAGGTCCCGGAAGATATTCGCGCCCAGAATGGCTTCGCCGGTCACCACGCCGCAGTACTTCGTGATCTGCTTCCCTTCGACGTTGGGGGTGGTGGTGAGAATCATGCAATCATTCTTCCTTTCCGAGTCATTTCCTTCCCAGAAGGTATTCCGGAGAAAGATATTCTCTGGGAGTCTCGCTTTCTCTGGGGAGATATATGGCGACATCAATGCCTGACCGAGATAGATGCTGGCACATGACTGGTCCGACGTCCTTCCATTCCAGGTTTCCTAGTCCGCACCCTAAGGCGGGCAGCGCAATTGACCGTATCTCTTCGCTCCGGTGATTCGTCTCGATCCACTGAAGGCCCTCCTCAATTCCGGCGAGATCGGCATTGTTGCGCCAATGCCGTTTCGTTGCGAACAAAAGAAACCACTTTACGCCATTGGGTATCGTTACTCCTCCCGGCTCGTCAATCAGTTCATCATCAAAAGATGCTTCACGCTTGTAAAGATACGGCTTCCCCAGGGTCATCCATTTCCTGCGGCAAGCATCTTGGTACGCCACGTAGACATCCGGGAACTGGTACTTTGCCCGAGAGGCAAGCCCTTTGCCCATGATGCCGACCGTATTTACGCTGACGGTCAGAGTTTGCATGTTCGAGAAAAACATGTCGCCTTCGGCCAGGAAGAGGTGTTCCGTGATTCGATGCTGCCGGGCAGGCTTGAAAAACATGTGCGGTTCCGGAATCACGGGCAGACCTCGCGCAGCGCCGGAAGCCCGTACCTGCTCAGCAACTTTGTGATCGGCTACGTAAATGCTATGAATTAGGTCTGCGGGGATACACCCGGCCACCAGGCACTCTGCCATGATTTTGCGTTTGGAGCCATCCACAGAATTCCACCACTCGCTCGTGATCGTATCCCAAATTGCAGAGACCGCCTGGATCCCATCCTTGTAGCGGAAAAACTTTGTGGGGCCGTTGGCCGCGTTCCCATCCGTCAAGTAAGCTCCATCCATTTCGAGGACGCTCGGCTGGATTCCCAGTACAACGATTTCTCGGGGGTCCTTCTCATGAATGACCCGAAATAGCATCGGGTTGCGCGGCTGAAAATACACATTCGCAAATTCCCAAAGGCTGCGGCCGTCGGGCGTGGTTTTTAGCTTTCTGTTTCCGACGATCTCGGCATCGTAGATCGCTTTATACGTGATACCCCGATCTTCCACTTGCCGATGCGAGAAAATTCCGTGGGAAAAAATCGAGCGCAGATTTTCGGCGTGGGTGATGTAATAAAGAGCTTTTATCTCGGGCTTTTTCCGCTTAGCCATTCGCGTAATTCATTAGCTCATTCATTCGTGAAAGGTCAATTACTTCTACTTCCCCACCTCCAGCCCATATGCCTTGGCCAATACCAGCACCGGGTGAATGGCTTTCTTGCCGGTGCCTTGCTCGATCTGGATCGCCGAGAGCGGGCAGTCGGTGACGCAGCAGGCGTCTGGGTCGGCCTTCATGAAGTTGAAGAGGGGCTTGCCGACCTTCATGGATTCCTCGAAGTATTCTTTCTTGACGCTCCAGGTGCCGTCGTGCCCGCTGCACGCTTGCAGGCGGTTGACATCGGCGCCGGGGATCAGGTTCAGCAGCTCTTCCGCCTTGACGCCCATCTCCTGCGCCATCAGGTGGCAGGGCTGGTGGTAGCGTAGCTTGCCCACGTCCTGCGTGAAGTCGCGGTCGAGCTTCCCTTCCCCGTGGAGCTTGATCAAGTATTCCGACAAGTCATACGTGTTCTGCGAGACGAGCCGCGTGTCATCGCTCGGCAAAAACGCGGGGTACTCGTGCTTGAGCATGTAGCTGCAACTGGCGCTCGGCACGATCACCTTGTATCCCTGCCGGACTTGCTGGCTCAGGGACGCCACATTCGCAGCAATCTTCTTCCTGGCCCGGTCGAGCAGGCCCGCGTCTACGAACGGCAGGCCGCAGCACTGCTGCTGCGGGACCGAGCACTCGATTCCGTTCTTCTCCAAGACTGCGACCGTCGCCTTGCCAATCTCCGGGTCGTTGTAATTCACCATGCAGCTATAAAAGAGAGCCACTTTCTCCTGCTTCGCGCCCTTCGGAGCAGCGGCGCGCCGCGCGTGCTTGCGGAACCACATGGCAAAGGTCTGCGAGTGAAATGTCGGCAACTGGCGGTCGCGGTGGACTCCCAAATATTCTTCGAGCACGCCGCGCAGCAGCGGATTGCGGTTGGCCCAATTGACGAGCGGCGCCGCGTAGCTCGCGAGCGTCCTCATCAGGTCAGTGTCCCCGAAGATATAATCCACGAGCGTGTGCCCTTGCTGCTTCTTGCGGATCAGGCTGTAGCGGACCAGCGTGCGGGGGAAGTCAACGTCAAGCACATGGGGAGGGGTGTAAGGACAGATCGGGTCGCAAA
>CAYWWM010000428.1:0-3232 GCA_964461735.1 uncultured Solibacteraceae bacterium
GGAATGCCAGACTGTAGCCATACAAGGCCCAGATCACGCTCACCCACGCGATCAGGATGAAGCTGTGCATGATGGTGCCGAGCACGTTCTTGCGGCGCACCATGCCGCCGTAAAACAGCGCCAGCCCCGGCGTCATCAGCATGACCAGGGCTGTCGAAGTTAGCAGCCAGGCGGTGTCTCCCGTATCGGTGGCGGGCGCCGCGTCCTGAGCCCACCCGATCGCCGGCGCCAGCAAAGCCGCCAGGATCCACGCTCCCATCCACACCCATCGTCGTCTTGTTTCCATGATCCCATCCTCCCAGGCGAATCAGCGGATCGCAAAAACCGGGGAAGGTCCCTCACCGCCGCTCTCGCGCAACTGGCACTTTTCTTAAATTGAGCAAGCGTAGGGAGGAAGAGATTGCTTGTCAAGACAAAAATGGAGATTTTGCGGCAACCTTCGGCCAAATCGGTCGGATTCCGCATCCAAGCCGGTAAGATTCTGACCGAATCAGGTCGAGGTGTAGAGAGTTTGCAGCGGGATTTACAAATCGGACGGCACACGATGTAATGAAGGAATGAAAGTATGGCCTGAAAATCCGGGGGCTGCGCCGGGCGGGCTGCGTCTTCCCGCCCGGTCGCGGCCTTCTTCCCGGTCCCGAAACCTCCCCGGAGGCTGGGAGCTAACGGGGCTCTTGCGAAACGGAGCCGGTTCTACCCGACCAGCGCATCGCGCGGATACGCCTCCATGCCCATCTCGGAGAGATCGAGGCCGCGCTCCTCGTCTTCGGCGCTGACGCGCATGCCCAGCAGCATCTTGATGATGCTCCAGGTCACAAAGGCCAGCGTGAACGTGAACGCCCCGACCGCGAGGGTGCCGATCACCTGCGCCTGCAACGAGGCAATGCCGCCGCCGTTGAGCAGGCCATTGGCTCCGCCGCCGGGCATATCCGAGGACGCGAACAAACCGACGGCAAGCGTGCCCCAGATGCCGTTCGCCAAGTGGACCGAGAGCGCGCCCACCGGATCATCTATCTTCCTCTTGTCGAAGAAGAGCACGGCGAAGACGACGAGGATTCCGGCAATCGCTCCGATGATGGCCGAAGAGGTCACGCTCACGAACGCGCAGGGGGCCGTGATCGCGACCAGACCGGCTAGAGCGCCGTTGACCGTCATGCTAAAGTCGGGCTTGCCCAGCATGATCCAGGCCGTTAACGTAGAGGTTACGATCGCCACGCAGCAGGCCAGGTTGGTGGTCATCGCAATGTGAGAGATGGCGCGCGGATCGGCCGCCATGGTGCTGCCCGGGTTGAACCCGAACCACCCGAGCCACAGGATCAATCCTCCCAGGAACACTAGCGCCATGCTGTGCCCGGGGATCGGCTGCACGCTGCCATCCTTTTTATACTTGCCGATTCGGGGACCGAGCACGAGAATCCCGGCCAGACCGGACCACCCGCCGACCGCGTGCACCACCGTGGAGCCGGCGAAATCCCGCATTCCCATTCCCGCCAGCCAGCCGCCGCCCCAAATCCAGTGTCCCGTAATCGGGTAGGACAGGCCCACCAGAATCAGCGTGAAGACCATGAAGGATTTGTAGTGAATTCGCTCGGCCACGCATCCCGACACGATGGTTGCGGCGGTTCCCGCAAAGACCAACTGGAAGAAGAATTTCGCCAGCAGCGGGACGCCGGTCCAATTGAGCGAGGGGAAAATTCCCTGGTAGGCGTCCCCCGTCGCGGGGCTGTTGTCAAGCCCGCCTAACAGCAATCCGCCCGTGCCCATGAACGAATTCCCTTCCGCGAACATGAGCCCGAAGCCAATGATCCAGTACGCGATGGCGGAAAAGGCGAAGACCACAAAGTTCTTCGCTAGGATATTCGTTGCGTTTTTCGCGCGACAAAGGCCGGACTCCACGCAGCCGAATCCGGCGTTCATCCAGAAGACCAGAAACGCCGTCATCATGACCCACAACGTATCGGCCATCACCTTCAGGTCCGCGGGCGACGGCCCGGCCGGGGCTTCTTCCGCCGCGGGCGGTTCTTGCGCCGCCGCGGCGCTCGGATCCGCTTGAGGCGTCGCAAGATCGGACGAAACCGCTTGGACCGGCTCCGCCGGCGCGGCATCCTGGGCTGCCACAAACATCGGCAGCGACAACGCCATCCAGAGGTAACTCAACAAAACCAAACTTGCCTTTCGCTTTACCATGGAACCTCTCTCCTCTCTCCTCCGAGCTTGCTCGTTCGGCTCGCTGTTAGAATCTTCGTCAGAATCTTCGAATCCCGCCACCGTGGAAACTGCTTGTGGACACTACCCGCCGTCCCCCGGCCCGATTCGGGCCGAGGAGCCGTCGGTGAGGCCAATGCCTTTGGAACTTTTGGAACTAGGGGCGCCCCCATTTTCCTTGGCGGTGGCGATCAGGGTTTCCAGAAAATCCAGCAGCGCGAGCACGCTGTTGGAATTCTGGACATCGTACTGCTCAACACGCTCGAAACAGGCGACCGCTTCGCCTTGGTCGTTGACCAGCAGCAGCTTCATGCGATCGCCCGTGCCCCTCCCGGCCCTAGGCCCTAGAACTTCAAGATCAAGCCCACCGCCGCCGTGTCCTGCGAGCGTGCGTCGTTCCGCGTATCCCCGCCGAACACGCCGACATTGGACCAATCCCGCCGGTACTCAAACCGCATCACCATGTTCTCGTTGACCAGGAATTCCGGCGTGAGAGTGAATTCCTTCAACTGTTGCCGAGTGCCCGTGGTGAAGCCCATCGGGTCGCTGTAGAACTCGAAGCGCGGGATCAGCGCAAACGACGGCGTCAACTGGAACTTGAGATAGTTCGCGGTCCCGATCCAGTGCACGTGATCGCCGCCGACGATGCGGTCCATGCCATAATCGAAGTTGGTCATGAAGGTGACCTTGTCGTGCAGCTTGACGGTGATCAGTGAGTCCCAGATGTGGCGGGTATTTTCACTGTCGCTGACATCCGCCTGCTCCGGCCCGACCATGTAGTTCTGGATGAAGCTGAACCGGGCGCTCGGGTTGTAGATGAGCTGAAAACCGTACGTTTTGCCGCCATTGTTCTCGATCACGTTGTTCCAGCCGTTGGTGATGGCCGCCCCCAGGGTCAATTTGTCGGAGACCGGATACGTGGCACGGAGCCCGGCGTGGTAATACGGAATCGCCCAGGCGAAGAGGAGGCCCCGCGAGTAGTTCCAGTCGGCCCGCGTGTCAATCACCTCGGCGCCGTGCTGCGTCA
>CAYWWM010000429.1:0-3205 GCA_964461735.1 uncultured Solibacteraceae bacterium
CGGAGAGCGCCGCCGCCGCGCAGCAGGCGGAGCCTTTGCCGCCGGGCGCTCCCCAGCCCACGCCCGAGGCGCATACGATCCAGGCGAACACCTTCAAGCGGGACTCCATCGTCATCTCGCTTGACGCGCTCGGATGGGTGGAATACAAGTACCGCATGGAAAAGGGCGCAACGATGGTCTATTCCTGGATCGCGCCCGTGCCGGTGAAAGTGGAGATGCACAGCGAGCCGCAGGGCGGCCCGCGGGGATATGCGGAATTCTTCGAGAAGGCCGAGAAGCCGCAGGGCCACGGCAGCTATGAGGCGCCGTTCACCGGCATTCACGGATGGTACTGGGAGAATCTCGCCGAGCACCCAATCACGATTACGATCAACGCCTCGGGCTTCTTTACTGCGGCGCAGGAGTTTCGCCGCCAGACGCCTCCCAAGACGTATCCGCTCGCGGACGTGGCCGCCTCGGCGAGCCAGTAGGCGTGTCGGCGGTGGAGACGGGAATTTCGCGCGAATCGCGCCGTTCTTCCGTTTCGATCCGCTTAGGGATCGTTGAAATGGCTAATGTGGAGGAGCGCGTCGTGATCGAGGATCGCCACTCTGAAATTTTGAATCCATCCGGCTCTGCCCAGCACGTTGCGCCGAATTTCGATTCTTGGAAAGTAGACGGTCGAGTGGAACTGCCATTCGAAGCAGGACATGGTCAGCTCGTGTCCATAGACATCGAAGGAGCTGTTCGCCGTAGAGACAACCGCACGCTCTCCACTTTCCACGGCGATTCCCAACTGTTCCGCATACTCTCGCTGAAAAATGCAGAAGGACGCTCCGGTGTCCAAGTTGGCCAATAGCTGGACAGTCTTTCCGTTTAGAGCGAGTGCGACCGGGACTTGAATGCCTTCTCGGCTGAAGGAGTAGTCGTGCGCGCGGCGAAAAGTTAGGATGGACGGCACGGCTTACCACCCCGCGAAGTTCGTCCCCTCGAGTGGCTCAACCTGGATGACAAGCGGCACGCCGGGATATCCTGCGGTGGCTCGGTAAACTTCGCGGGCCGTATCGCCCACGGCCAGCAGAGTGTCTCCGTGCAGGGCAATCCAGCGGTTCGCATACAAGTGACGGTTCGCCGAAATCCACGCCAGTTCGCGCTCGGTCTTTTCTCCCACCGCACGTCCAATGGCTGCAATGATGGGCGGGATGGGTATGGTCCGCCGAACCTGCGGCACTCCTGAGAAATCCTTTGCGATGATCGTCCGAAATTGAACAACGCTGTTTCCCAGAAAGGCACCGTGCTTCTCAGGTTGAAGCCGCCTGAAATGGAGAGGGGAAGGAGGATCTTGTGAACTGACCAAGACGCATGCGGTTTCCATGGTAGCCTCCTACTCCGAAATTAACTTCCCTAGCCCCAAAAGGTCAAGGGACCTCAGCTCGTCCTTGTACAGGGTAGCAGCTATTTCGCTGAACGACGTAGACTCAGAAAACCGGCGGTTGATTCTCATGAAGATACCCCCAACATAGCGCAGCGACCCGTCTATCACAAGGGAGGAATCTTCTCGATAAAGTGAAATGCCATACATCCGTGCAGGCCCGAGGATATCTGCGTTGACCAAATTCTGTGTGAGGCGGCCGAGATCTTCCTGCCCTGGAACCAGATGAAATGCAAGAACTGTCTCCTGCGAAGCTAACTGTGCACCGGATACCTGACGGATGGAGGCCATTGCGGTGTCAAAAAGTTCAACCAGTGCAGGCGCTCGGGACCAGTCTGCGTTCGAAGCCAGAAATATGGCGGAATCCACCCCAAGCTGAACGGCCGCATTCATCTGAAGAACACTAATCGTTAATTGTATTTCCTTTAAGTTCCTTGGCTCCTTGCTCCAGGAGACGTCTGCAAGAGTAATTCCCCACTTGCGCAACGATTGGAACAGCGAGCGGGCCAAGGGATTCGGCTCCGCCCATGCGTCAAAAACTGGGTTGAGAAAGTCGGCCTTGTACTCGAAGTAGGAATCGGAAATTCTGGCGCCAGTTGTTTCGTGCATAGCGATCTCAATCCTATCACGGCACAGGGACACGCGAACGACGGAAACTCTTAATCATAAGGTGCAATTATAAGCACTATCTCCGGCTCAGGCGGCTGATCGAGAGTCCTGTCGCGACCACCACCACGCAGCCGATGACGTTGTACCAAAGGAACGAGATTCCCGTGAGCCAGTGGGTGAGCAAGATCGCAATCTCGCCCCCGACGAGGCCGACAAACGCGCCCGTGCCCCGGACGCTCGGGAAACCGAAGGCCAGCACGAAGACGCCCAGCAGCGAGCCGTAGAACAGCGAGCCGACCAGATTGACGGCTTCGATCAGCGAGCCGAGGCGCCCGCCGAAAAAGGCGAACGTGGCGGCGTAGGCTCCCCAGAACGCCGTGGCCGCTTTGGCGACGAGAACGTAGTGGCGGTCGGTCGCGCCGCGGTGGAAGTGGCGGCGGTAGATGTCAATCATGCTGGTGGTGGCGAGCGAGTTCAGCTCAGCGGAGATGGTGGACATGGCCGCCGCAAAGATGGCGGCAATGATCAGCCCGACCGCGCCGACCGGGAAGTACGTCGTCACGAAGGTCAAGAAAATGTAGTTGGTGTCGTCGTAGCCCCTTCTGTCGCCGGTCTGCTCGATGGCTGCGATCCCCTCGCGGCGCGCGGCTTCGACGGCGCGGTTGGCGTCGCGCAATTCGCCTGGATCCACGGGGCCGCCGTTGCGGCGCGCGGCGAGTAGCCGGTAGGCGGCGGCGCGGCGCTCGGCGATGGCCGCGTCGTGCTGCCGGAGAGCGGCTTGATATTGCTCGCTCGCGGGGCCGTCGCCCGCCTGCTCGAACGTTTGCTCCGTCGTTTGCACCATCCGGGATTCGGCGGCTTTGTTGAAGAGCATGGGGGGCCGCTCGAACTGGTAGAAGACGAAAACGAGCGCGCCGGTGAGTAGGATAAAGAATTGCAGCGGGACCTTGACGATGGCGTTGAAGATCAAGCTGGTGCGGCTGTGCCCGACGGATTTGCCGGTGAGGTAGCGCTGCACCTGCGACTGGTCGCAGCCGAAATAAGAAAGCGCGAGGAACATGCCGCCGATCAGCCCGGACCAGACCGTGTAGCGGTTGTTCGGGTCGAGCGAGAAGTCAATGGCGTTCAGCCGCCCGGAAGCGCCCGCGAGATACAGCGCGTCGCCGAACGAGACATCGTCGGGAA
>CAYWWM010000430.1:0-3196 GCA_964461735.1 uncultured Solibacteraceae bacterium
GGAGGACGTCACGTCCGCTATCCCAAGGACACGCCGGTGGCGAACCTGTTCTTGGCCCTGCTCGACAATCTGGGGATTCCCAAGGAAAGCTTCGGCGATAGCACCGGGGTCCTCTCCGTCTAGCAGGTTGTGAATGGAAGTGTGTTCTCGCGTCCCTCTCCCCCGGCAGGCCGGGGGAGAGGGATCCCTACATTTTCGTTCTCTGTTGAAAACAATCAGCCCGGCCGCAAACGCCGGACTCGGATGACACCTGAAGAAGGATGGATCCTATGAACCTCAAAGCGAAGGTTTTGTGCGGCTGGATGCTGTTCGCCGTGGCCGGGCTGGCCGCGCCCGTCGGCGATCTGGAGCTTCTGGAAGCGGCCAGGAAGGGCGATCAGGCGGCGGTGCGTTCCCTGTTGCAGCAGCGCGCCGATGTGAATGCGACTCAGCCGGACGGCTCCACGGCGCTGGCCTGGGCGGTCCACCGGGATGACCAGGACATGGCGGACCTGCTGATCAGTGCCGGGGCAAACGTAAATGCGGAGAACAGCTTCGGCGTCGCCCCTCTCTCACTGGCCTGCTCCAATGCGAATGCGCCCATGGTGCAGAAGCTGCTGACGGCGGGAGCGAATCCGAACGCCGCCTTGCGGTCGGGCGAGACGCCGCTCATGACGTGCGCCCGCACGGGCAACTTGGAGGCGGTGAAAGCGCTTCTGGCCAAGGGAGCCGATGCCAACGCCAAGGAGAGTCGCCGCGGGCAGACCGCTTTGATGTGGGCCGTGTCGCAGAAACACTCGGCGGCCGTCCAGGCTCTGATTGCGGGCGGGGCGGATGTGCGTGCCCGTTCCGAGGGCGGGTTCACGCCGTTGCTGTTTGCCGCCCGCGTGGGCGACCTGGATTCGGCGCGCGCTTTGCTGAATGCGGGAGCGGACGTGAATGAGGCCACGGCCGAGAACGGCAACGCGTTGGTGCTGGCGAGCGCCAGCGGCCATGAGGCATTGGGGATCTTCTTGCTCGAAAAGGGCGCCAACCCGAACGCCACCGACGCCTACGGCATAACCGCTTTGCACAACACGGTGCTGACGGGACTCCCGGTCGTCGGACGCCTCACCCGAGGAGTCTCCAATTCGTACCTGTTCCGGCCGAACATGCCGGAATTGGCGAAGGCGCTGCTGGCGCGGGGAGCGAATCCGAACGCCCGGCTCGCCAAGAAGAACATGGAGTACGCGTCGGAATTGGCCTACACGGACCCCGTCGGCTCGACGCCGTTTCACCTGGCCACTGCCACGAACGACCTCAGCTTCATGCGCCTGCTGGTGGCCAGCGGCGCCGATCCCAAGCTCATGATGAACGACAAGGGAACGTCGCTGATGGTGGCGGCGGGAATGGGCCGGACCGCGGAACGCCCCGAAGCGGAGGAGAAGATGGCGTTCGAGACCGCCAAACTGGCTGTCGAGCTGGGAGCCGACGTCAATGCAGCCGACGACTCCGGCCAGACCGCCCTGCACTTCGCGGCCTATATCGGAGCCGATGCCATCGCTCAGTTCCTGATGGAAAAGGGCGCCAAGGCGGACGTCAAGGACTCGTTCGGAATGACGCCGCTGGACGTTGCGGAGGCGAATATGCCCCCGAACTTGCCCAGAAATAAGCGGGTGCGCCGCGCCCACCCAAGCACGGCGGAGCTGATGCGGAAATCGGCCGCCAACTAGATTAACCCCCGCCAGGCCGCTCCTGCGGTCCGGCGCAACGTGTTATGGATCGGGGCCGGGGCAACCCCCCGGCCCTTTCCCTTTTCAAGGAGAGAAAGTTAGCACGGCGCAATAGGAAGTTCAATTTCAGTCTCTGCCTGCCTTCTTACTCCCCTTCTTCCAGCCGCGCCAGGAATCGTTCCAGCTCCTCCGGCAGCGGGGCGGGCACCCGCACCGGTTCGCCCGTGCGCGGATGCCGGAAGATGATCTGGGCGGCGTGCAGGAAGTTCCGCGGCAGAGTCGGCTGCTCACTTGCGGGCACGAGGCCCTCCGGCAGCTTACGCGGCGCGCCGTAGAGCGTGTCTCCCACCACGGGATGCCCCAGGCTGGCGAGATGCACCCGCACCTGGTGCGTGCGCCCGGTGAGGATTTGGACTTCGAGCAGCGTAAATCCCCGATAGCGCCGCACGACGCGGTAGCGGCTGAGCGCGCTTCGCACGCCCGGCCCCGGCCTGCGCCGCGTGGTCATGCGGATGCGGCGCGCGCGGTCGCGTCCGATGGCGAGCGCGATCTCGCCCCGCTCGGCCGCGACCCGGCCATGCACCAGCGCCAGGTAGCGCTTCTCGACGGTGCGCGCGGCGAATTGCTCGGCCAGCGCCTGGTGCGCGAAATCGTTCTTCGCGACCAGCAAAACGCCCGAGGTATGGCGGTCGAGGCGATGCACGATGCCCGGCCGCAGTTCCCCGCCCACGCGCGAAAGCCCGCTCCAGCGATGCAGCAGCGCATTGACCAGCGTGCCGCTGCGGACGCCTGCGCCGAGATGCACCGCCATCCCCGCCGGCTTGTTGATGGCCGCCACGTCGTCGTCCTCATAGAGAACTTCCAGGGGGATCGCTTCGGGAACGGCCCGCAGAGGGGGCGGCTGCTGCGGCTCGATCCAGACGCGTTCTCCGCCCCGCAAACGGTAGTTGGGCTTGTTGGCGGCGTGGATTCCGGGCTTGATGCTCGATTTGGCGCCGCGCTTGACCGAGGCTGACGCCGGGTCCCGCTCGATGCCGGCCTTGCCCTGCTCGATCAGTTGCTGAATTCGGGAGCGCGTGAGCGTCGGCAGCCGCGCCGCCAGAAACACGTCGAGGCGCCGGCCGCGATCGCTTTCGCTGGCGGGAAAAGTTTGGCGTGCGGCGGGAGGGAGGGACATGGAAGGAAACCTAAGAGAAGGAGCCAGTAGTCAGGAGTCAGTAGCCAGTAGAAAAACCACAAAGAAGGAGTCAGAAATCAAGAAGTCAGGAAGTCAGAAGAAGAGCAGGTCCCTCGTCGCTCAAGCTCCTCGGGATGACAGGATTGAGTACCTATGAACACAGGTTCTGACCGAATCGGGCAGAACATTTTGAATCAGCGTGCCGGGGCGAGCGCCAGATGAGGAATGAGAACCAGATTTTTGAGCTTCAATCCGCTGGCGATCACCCGTTTCCCGAACCACGTCAGATAGTAGCGATAGGTATGTCCGACTTTCTTGACCAGACCAT
>CAYWWM010000431.1:0-3190 GCA_964461735.1 uncultured Solibacteraceae bacterium
GAGGACTTCGAGCGGGCGGTGTACCGATGAGTGCCGCCGAATCGCACTACTCAGAAGGGGTGATTTCCCGCCGCGCCACCGCCCGGCGCACCGACGGTCTGGTCGAGTCCGTGATCCGAGAGATGACGCGGCTGGCCTTGCAGCACGGCGCCATCAACCTCTCGCAGGGCTACCCCAATTTTCCCGCACCTTTCGAAATTAAGGAAGCCGCCAAGCGCGCCATTGACGCCGACATCAATCAATACGCCATCACCTGGGGCGCGAAAAGCTTCCGAGACGCGCTGGCTCGGGAGGCCTCGAAGACGCTCGGCTGGACCGTCAATCCCGAAACCGAGATCACGGTCTGCTGCGGCTCGACCGAAGCCATGTTTGCGAGCTTCATGGGCGTGCTCAACCCCGGCGACGAGGTCATCGTCATCGAGCCGTTCTATGAAAATTACGGCCCCGACTGCTCGCTGACGGGAGCGGTGCCGCGCTACGTGCGCCTCCGCCGGCCCGACTGGACGCTCCCGGAAGAGGAACTCGCCGCCGCCTTCAACGAGCGGACGCGGGCCTTGGTCCTCAACACGCCCAACAATCCCACCGGCAAGGTCTTCGACCGCGCGGAGATGGAGCTGATCGCGCGCCTCTGCCGCCGGCACGACGTGATCGCCATCACCGACGAGATTTACGAGCACATCATCTACGAAGGCCGCCGCCACATCGCCATCGCCAGCCTCGAAGGGATGCGCGAGCGCAGCGTCACCGTCAACAGCTTGTCGAAAACCTACAGCGTCACGGGATGGCGCGTCGGATGGGCGATTGCGTGTCCTGAGTTCACCAACAGCATCCGCAAGGTCCACGATTTCCTAACCGTGGGCGCCGCCGCGCCGCTGCAGGAGGCGGGCGTCGCCGCGCTGGCACTGCCGCAGAGCTACTACCAGCAGTTAGCCGCCGACTACACCGAGCGCCGCGACCTCTTGTTTTCGGTCCTCGAAGACGCCGGATTCCGCTGCTACAAGCCCTACGGCGCGTACTACATCATGACCGACGTCTCGAGCTTCGGGTTCGCGAACGACGTGAAGTTCGTCGAGTTTCTCATCAAGGAAATCGGCGTGGCGGGCGTTCCCGGATCGAGCTTCTACCGCGACCCGGCCGACGGCGCGCAACAGGTCCGCTTCGCTTTTTGCAAGAAACTCAAGACCCTGGAAGAAGCGGGGGAGCGGCTCCGGCGGCTGAAAATCAGGTGCTAGGTGTTAGGTGTCAGGTGCTAGGGAAGAACGAACGCAGCTAGATTCCAGATTCCAAACCAGTTGGCGGGTAGCGAAGTTCGCCCCGACGCGCAGAACCTCGCCGGGCGAGGCGGAGGTTCTGCTGCGGAACACAGTCGGGCGCAGGGACAGTCTCTCATCAATATCCGCGAATCGTCTCGGCCTGCGCAAGAAGTCACGCTCGGAGTTTAATCTCCGGCGTAGTTATCGCGCTTCTCCTGGAAGTGGTGGCCTTTGTCGTCGCTGATCTCGATGAACAGGATCTGCGGTTTGCCATCCTTGCGGGCAAAGCCCGTGATTCGCACCTTGTCGCCCGGCTTGATGGTGTCGCGCTGCCAGCCCATGGCGGTCAGGCGGCGCGGGCTCGGCGCCTCGACGCTCCAGTTCTTCATCGCGTCGCCCGGCTTCTCCACCGGCTTGGCGTCCAGGAAGAACAGGGAGTGGGGATTGCCCCACGCCACTTCCGTCATGGTGCCTTCGAGCGTGATGGTATTGTCATTGACAAACATGGTGGTGGAGTGGTGCGCCAGAATCGGGGTTGCGAGAGCAACCAGCAGCACCCCCAGCGCGGCCACGCCCAGTCTGACTCCACGATTGCGCGTCATAGTTCTTGAGCCTCCTTATGGCCTTTCACCCATTCGAATTCCCATCGTTAGTTCTACCAGTCTATTCTAACTCAACTGAATCGTGTCGCGGCCGATTCCTGCGCGGTCTCTATTCCGCCACGGTCTCTATTCGGTCACGGTCTCGAGGTCGTCGTTGCAGATGTCTTCCTGGATCTCCGTGTTCACGCGCTCGTAATAGCGAGTGTAGGAATAGGGAGCGGTCAGGACCTTGGCGTCCTCCGCGGTCATGCGGACTTCCAGGTACTTTCCGCCGTCCACCAGGCGGTAGCGCTCGGTGAGGCGCAGGTCTTCGCTGTGGGGCGCGCCAGCGCCGTTGAGCCAGGTATATTCATTGAACCGGTTGGTGTCCACCACCAGCGTGTCGCCGTCCCAGCGTCCGACCGAATCGCCCACCCACAAGGGAGGTCCCGGCGTGTGCGGGCGGTCCATATAGATGGTCCGCATGTGCCCCAGGAAGTAATTCTCAAACAGCATGGTGATGCGTCCGGGCGAGCGGTAAACGTCAATCTTGTTGCCGTCCCAAGCCATCATGCGGAACGGCCCCACCGGCATGCAGAGCTTCGCTACGTCGTCCTTGGGGTTTCTCGATCGCGCCGTGGCCTGAGCGGCCTGCTGCAAGGAAATCTCTTCCGGGCTTCCCTGGTTGCGAAGGCCGCCGGGCAGGGTCGCTCCGCTCGGGACGAGCTGATAGATGCCCGTGAAATCGGGCCCTTTCAATTCCGCGCGCTCGGCGGTGGTGGGAGCGGGACCCGCTGGGCGGGCGCCGGCGCCGCCTTGCGCGAACGCTGAAACCGCCGTCAGGACAAGCCCTGCGGTCACTCCCCGGAAAATGGTTCGAACCAGCATTCCGCCAGACACCGATTCTTTCCTCATCATAGGCCCTCTCTTTGTTGCTGTGACGGGCAGACTATCGCTCCGTCACTTTCATGTTCTTGCGTTCTTCTTCCCAGTCCCGCTCGTACTGTTTATAGAGCTTCACCCAGGCGCGTCGGGACGCCGGCTCGTCCAGGCAGAGCCTTTCGAGCTGGACCGTATCATTGGAGAGCTTCTCGAAGTAGCGCGTAACAGTGAACGGCGCGGTTAGCGCGAAGCGGTCATCCACCGTGATGGTCTTTTCGAGCCAGGTGTCGTTGGCGACGAAGCGCCAGCGCTCGGAAATGTGCAGGGCTTCAGTGTGGCGCTGGCGGTCGCGCGTGAGCCATGTCTTCTCGTTGAAGGCGATACCGTCGATGACGAGCGTGTCCCCTTCCCAATGGCCGATCCAGTCGCCGAGGTAGGTGAGGGGGGGATTCTTCAGGTGGGGGCGGTTCATGT
>CAYWWM010000432.1:0-3179 GCA_964461735.1 uncultured Solibacteraceae bacterium
TCCATGGCAATCCGATCATACCATATTCAATACCAGCATCCAATATGGCTCACGATCGGCGTGGCTCGGATTCCGTGGGCGTCGCGCGGCGGGCGAGCGCTTCGGCGATCCGATGCTCCAGGAGTTTATCCGGCAAAGAATCCGCGAGCTTTAACTCTTCGGGGCGGATTCCGGCGACGGCTCGTTGGGGAACGAGGCCGACGATTTCGCTCGAGTGAATCCCGACACCAAGCCGCGCGGCTTCCTGCTCCACGGCGCGGTAAGCCTGCGCGAGGGACGTTTGCTCGAGATCGGTCAGGTTCATCGAAACCTGCGCCTGCCCCGCTTGTCCTCGCACGCGCCGCGATGCGAGCAGCACGCCCATCGCTTTGACTTCGGGCAAGCCTCCGCTCGAAGCGCGAATGGCGCGCGCGATGGTTGCGGCCGCAGCACGGTCCGCGCAATCCAGGTTGACATTGAACGCAACGAGGTGAGGACGCGCCCCGACGATAGTCGCTCCGGCGGTCGGATGTAGCCGGGGCTCGCCCGCGTCGGGAGTTCGCGACGGATCGTCCAGGCCGAGGTCGCGCAACCGCTCAAATCCTCCGCGCCGCACGTCCTCCAGCCGCACCCGCTCCGGGCGGAGCGCGGCCGCGCCGTAGAAATAGACCGGAATCCCAAAACGCCGCACCATCTCTATTCCGGCGGCGCGAGCAATCTCCGCGCAGTCTTCCAGCGTAACGCTGCGCACCGGCACGAAGGGAACCACATCGGTGGCGCCGACGCGCGGGTGCTCGCCCGCGTGACGGGTCAGGTCAATCCGCTCCGCCGCCTTGCCTGCGGCGCGCACGGCGGCCTCCCCCACGCTTTGCGGGCTCCCGGCGAAGGTGATCACCGAGCGATGATGATCGGGGTCCATGTGCAGGTCGAGAACAAACACGCCAGCGACGGACTCGATGGCTGCGACGATTTCGTCCACCGTCCGCCGGTCGCGCCCTTCGCTGAAGTTCGGGACGCACTCCACGATGCTCTGCATGGCGGCGAAGGCTCAAAAACAAAGGGCTTGAGGAACATTCTCCTCAAGCCCCAAAATACGAGGAAACCACCAAGGCGCAAAGATCACCACGACAAGAATGAGCACAACTTCGGCGCATTCTGGCTTGGCGTCGGTCGCTTGTCGAGCTTAGCCGGCTTTGGCCACGGAGGTCACCGTCATCGTGGTGCCGGTCACCTTGCCCGTGACGCGGGCCTTTTCGGCCGCCAAGGCCTCCAGGCCGTCGGTCTTTCCTTCGAGCTTAAAGACCTTGTCGCCCACAACCAAAGAGTAGCCGCTGGTCCGGGCGCAGGCGACCGTGCAGCGCTTGGCGTCCGGCATCTTGTGCGTCAGCCCGCAGCCACTGTCGGTCACGATGCCTTCCAGGGTCTGGTCCTGGGCCCGCGCCAGCATGGTCCCGCCGACGATCGCGACGCCGAGAAATAATACCGCTCCGAGACGTTTCATCTGATCCTCCTCGCTTGATTCCCGCCTAGGGGAAAACTGACAACACTATTCTAGACCGGAAAGGCCCTCACCGTGCGGGAAAATTTCAGCCATAGTTGTTAGTTAGTGGATAGTGGATAGTTCAAAGCAAGGCTGCAAGAACTATGCACTATCCACTGCTCCTTCACTATTCACTATCCACTAATCACTATTCACTTCTTCATGCACTACTCACTTCTTCTTCCACCTCGCCTTCCCATTCGACCTTGATTCCGCGCTGCACGCTTTGCGCCACCGGGCATCCTTTCTCGTGGACCTCGATGGCGCGCTCCGCGTCGGCGCGTTTGCCCTGCGGGACCTTCACGTGGTACCGGACGCGGATGCGCGTGATGAGCGGCATGCCGTCTACGTTTTCGACGAAGCCCTCGACGTCGGAGACGAGCTTGTCGGGCTGGGTAGGGAGTTTGCGGGCTGCCAGCGCACCGGCCAGCGTGCCGGTCATTCAGCCGCCCACCGCCGCCACGATGTGGTCAATGGTGGCGGGCAGGTCCTCCGGCGGCGTCACGCCGTAGAATTCCTTGATGCCGCCGTGCAGCCCGTAGCGCACCGGCTCCGGGAAATTCTCGATGTAGGCCCGCCGCAGCGGACCCTTGTCCTTGAAGATCTTGACGTGCGAAACGTGGATGATATCTGCCATCTGGTTCTCCTTGGGAGCGCTGCTCGAACCGTCTATGGTACCAGTTTCCGCCCGCCGTTTGGCTGCGGTTGTTGGGATTTGAGGTTCCGGTAGATTCGAAAAAGGAAAGCCGCAGCGGCCGGCGCTGCGGCAAGAGGGCAGAATCAGTCTTTCGTGATGGAAACCCGGCTCTTCTGCTACAAGGTAAAGACGCGGGCGACGCTCGTGCGGATGCGGCCGAACCCGGCAGCGAGCGAGCGCAGCGGGTGCTTCTCTTCCAATTCCGCGAAGTAGGAGTAAGCCACGGGCGTCATGAGCAGCGTCAGCAGCAGGCAGAGCATCTGGCCGCCGATAATGGTCAGCGCGATGGCGGAGCGCTGCCCCGACCCGGCTCCGATTCCAACGGCGGTGGGGATCAGGCCGGCGACGATCGAAGAAGTGGTCATCAGGATCGGCCGCAGCCGCACGTGGTTGGCTTCGAGAATCGCTTCCCGCAAGGGCACGCCCTGCTCGCGCAGCCGGTTCGTGTAGTCCACCTGGAGGATGCCGTTTTTCTTCACGATTCCGAGCAGCAGGAAGATGCCCAGGGCGCTCCACAGATTCAGCGTCCGGCCCGTGAGCAGGATCGTCAGCAGCGCGAACGGAATCGAGAGCGGCAGCGCCAGCATGATCGTGAAGGGATGCAGGAAGCTTTCGAACTGCGCCGCCAGGACCATGTACATGAAGATGGCCGCCAGCAGGAACGCCAGCATGAGGTTGGCGGTGGTTTGTTCGAGAGCCTGGGCCGTGCCGCCGAACCGATAGCCGTACCCGATGGGGAGATTCAATTCGCCAATCTCCTGGCGCATGGCGGCAATTCCGGCGCTCATGGGGGTGCCCGGGGCGGGGTTGGCGCTGATCTGCACCTGGTACTGCCGGTTGCTGCGCTGGATTTGCATCGGGCCGCCGCCGCGCTCGAGGGTGGCGATGTTATCCAGACGGACCTGCCCCACTTTGGCGGAGGGACTCATCAGCCGACCCAGAACGGCGACGTCCTTCTGCTGC
>CAYWWM010000433.1:0-3174 GCA_964461735.1 uncultured Solibacteraceae bacterium
GCGCTTCCAGCACGAAGAGGGGGTAACCCGGCGGCTGCGGCTGATTGCGCGTCGGATCAAAATCGTCCAGAGCCAGCGCGAGGTTCACCGTGTCAAACGAAAACAGGTGGGCGGGCATCAGAGGGAGCCGGGTCAATCCGACGAGCAGGATGGAGAACCCGAATAGCCAGGCGAGCCGAGGGAATCGCATGCGAATCATCTACTCATTGCCTGCGTGGGCGGCCGGGGCCGCCATGGAAGCGATACGCACTACTGGAGCGGCCGTTTCCCGCACGACGCGGATTTCCTTAAGGACCATAACGAGCTCGCGGCTGTCGGCGCCCGCTCCGGCGCGCACCGGGCAGTAAGACTGGTCCGAGCTAAGGCCCAGTTTCACCAGCTCGCCTGCGCCCGCCTCGGCCGGAACCTTCAGAGAAATCTGGCCGGGCGCGAACTGGCCCCGGGAAACGACCGCATCGTTTACCGAGGCCCGCAGCTCCATTCCCGGAAGAGTCTGTTCGGGAAGATATCCTTCTACCACGATCGAATCGCTCGGCATCTGGAGCCGGATGGCTACTTCAAACGGGCTGCCGATCCAGCCGTCCGGCCAGATGCCCCGCGCCGGGCCTTCCTGGATGCCGTCCCCGGACACGGGAACCTGCGGGAGTTGGCGCGTGCAGCTGATCAGATCCTGAATCCGCCGAGAGTCGGCGAGCTCCTTCTTCTGATAGATCTCGATCCAGGTGTCGCGCCGCCAGAGCATTTCTTCGAGCTCGCGAACATCCTCTTCGGCGAGCGTGTAGCCCGCGGCCAGATGCCGGGGAAGGGGCCTCTGCACATAGAAGGTTCCGTGGGGCGGCGCGATCTCCTCGGCGGGACGATCGCGTGTGTAGAGGTAAACAGACAGCAGCTTCCGGGACAGATGCTTTTTGCCCTCAGGAAGCCGAATCTGCTCGAAGCCGTGCCAGGAGCGCTCGCTGGTCTCAAAGATCACGCAGCGGTTGAAGAGCGGGGCAATCACCTGGATCTGATTCTCGCTCCACCGCCGCGGGTTGGTGTGCAGTTCGAGACAGCCGCCCCAGCTCACGTCCCATTCTTTGTTGAGATAGAGGAGCAGGTTCAAGCGGCGGTGCAGTTGACGGTCCTCGAGGAAGTTGAAGTCCACGTGCGGGTCGAGGTCCTGGCCTTCCAGGTTCTCGTGCGTTCCTCCGCCAAACATCAGCTCATCGTGGATCAGGTCCGGGATGCCGGTCGCCTCCGCCACGAAGTCGAGAAACTCGCGCGACGCGAGATAGTCGTACACCGCGGCATAGAACGGGCTGATTTTTCGGATATCGGCAATGGTGGCCTTGCGTCCGATCCCTCCGAAGTCGCTCCGGGCGTTGGCCGGATCAAATGGCGGGAACTCGGCCAGCAACTGCTCCGCCCGCTCCGCCTCGAAGAAGTCATCAATGACCACGTGCGGGAACGGGCGGGCGGACTGGAACTCGCTTCGATACCAGGAAGCCTGTCGCAACACTGCGGCGTTAATCATGCGTGGAACCCGCCATGGAATGGCGCGGGAATTGTAATTATAGCTCCAATTTCTCGCTGGGGAGGCAACCGTAGTGGATCATGTTGTGCGGCCCATTGGCAGCGCTGGCGTCTCGGCGCTACGTCACGACTTGGCGGCTTCTGTGAGAGGGGAGGCGGCAGGCAAACCGAGCAGCTCGCGGATGCGCGGGTTGACGACTTCGCCGTCGTGCGTGACCAGCGTATCGCGGATGATCGAATCCTCCAGATTCAGATGGATCGCTCCCTCCTTCACCAGGTTCTGCAAGAAGGCGGTGAAGTTGCGGGCCACCATCTGACTGGCGTGGTAGGGGATCTCGGAAGGGAGGTTCCGGGGACCCAGGATGCGGACGCCGTCCACTTCCACCGTTTCGCCGGGGCGGGTCAACTCGCAGTTGCCGCCGGTCTCGGCGGCCAAGTCAAGGATCAGGGAGCCCCGCCGCATCTTGCGCACGGCCGTTTCGGTGATCAGGACGGGGGCGCGCTTGCCGGGTACGGCGGCGGTGGAGATGACCACGTCGCTTTCAGCCACGGTCTGGGTCATCAATTCCTGCTGGCGGCGGTAGAACTCTTCCCCCATCGCGCGCGCGTAACCGCCGGTGCCCTCGGCCTGCGAAGACTCCAGGGGCAGCTCGAGGAACTTGGCACCCAGGCTTTCCACCTGTTCCTTGACGGCGGGGCGGACATCGTAGGCAAGGACCACGGCACCCAGCCGCCGGGAGGAGGAGATGGCCTCGAGACCCGCCACTCCGGCTCCGATCACGAACACCTTCGCCGGGGTAATGGTGCCGGCGGCGGTAATCATCATCGGGTAGATTTTCGGCAACAGGCTCGCCCCGAGCAGAGCCGCCCGGTAGCCGGTGACGGTGGCCATGGACGTGTTGGCATCCATGGACTGCGCCCGCGCGATCCGGGGAAGCAACTCGAGCGCAAAGGCGGTCACATTTTTCGCGGCCAACTCCCGGAACGCCTCGGGGGCGGCCCAGGGATGCAGCAGGCCCACCACCACCTGTCCCGGCCGGAATAATCCCAGATCGTACTGCTCCCCGCCCACCGCCGCCTCCAGGCTGCGGACGTGGGGGAAGATCGAGGCGTCGGCAAACAGTTGGCCGCGATCCGAGGTCAGCCTCGCCCCCGCCTGCCGGTATTCGGCGTCGCGGAACCCGGCGGCTTCGCCCGCGCCCGCTTCCACCAAGACTTCCATCCGGGCCTTATTCAGGATGGGCACAACGGTCGGCGTCAGGCTCACGCGCCGCTCGCCGTCGAAGGATTCTTTCAGCACGCCGACGATCATCTGCACCGCCGATCCGCCCGGTTCCAAACAAAGTAAGAAACCGGTGGAAAAAGCCCCACACTACCACAAATTGAGCGCCACACACGGGAAAAATTTCGTGATTATGCACTTTACTGAGGGGGCGTAACGGCATATGCTCGGCTCGCAATGGACCAATTCAAGAACAGCTGCAAAAGAGCCTTTCTCAATTCTATCGCATGGGGCAGAGGGCACCTGGGGGTCGAGTTGCTAACGGCGCTCGCCTCCGGTGTCGTCGGTGCGTTCGCGTTTGGCCTAGGGCAAGTCATTGCGGGCGTGCTGGCGGCCATCGGCGGAGTTGTTTTGCTTTGGACCGGTGTATTCGTAGTTAA
>CAYWWM010000434.1:0-3158 GCA_964461735.1 uncultured Solibacteraceae bacterium
ATGGACATCAAACTCTTGCTTAGCAAGTCTCAAGAATTCGAGGGGAAAGAGGCGGGGCCTTTTTGCTGGCATCCGCCGGACGTTCAACCCATACAGTAAAATCCCGCGCCCGCGTGGGAACAAGGAGGAAACATGGCGAGCAGGGCAGTGGTTTTTTTGGCGGTGCTGGCGTTTGCTGCCGGCCAGGCGATGGCGCAAGATGCGCGAAGCGTGTTGCAAGCCGCTGCGGCCGCGATGGGCGCGGCCGACATGAAGTCCATCCAGTATTCCGGGGCTGGCTGGCAGGGCGCGGTGGGGCAGAATTTCGCGCCGGATCAGGACTGGCCCCGGACGGAGCTGGCGAGTTACACCCGGACCATTGACTTCGAGACCCAATCCTCGAAGGAGGAGATGGTTCGGAGGCAGGGGCCTTATCCGGCGCGCGGCGGCGGCGGGGTGCCGATTCAGGGCGAGCAGCGCGTCACGCGCTTCGTCAGCGGCAATTACGCCTGGGACCTGAACCAGCAGGGCGCGACGGTTCCGCAGCCGACGCAGGCCGAGCTGCGGCAGCTCGATATCTGGCTCACGCCGCACGGCTTCCTGAAAGGCGCGATGGCGGGAAACGCGACAGCCGTCCGGCGCTGGGAGTACGACCAGTGGGTTACCGTCGTTTCCTTTACGGCGCTCGGGAAGTACCGCATCAACGGGACGATCAATGCGCAGAACATGGTGCAGCGGGTGCAGACGTGGATTCCGAATCCCGTCGCCGGGGACATGTATTACGAAAATGTCTACACGAACTACCGCGATGTAGGCGGCGTGAAGATTCCCCGCTTTCATCAGCACCAGGATTATGACGACGGGTTTTGGCGGAATAACGCCAGCGGAGGCGACCATGCGTTCGGGCTAGAGACCATCAGCGATGTCAAGAAAAACATCGCCGGGGCTGCGCTGACCGTTCCGGACGCCGTGCGGCAGGCGACGGCGCCAGCGGTCCGCGTGCAGTCGGAGCAGCTCGCTCCCGGCGTGTGGCTCATCGGCGGCGGTTCACACAACAGCGTTCTGGTGGAGTTCAAGGACTCGGTGGCGGTGATCGAGGCGCCGCTCAATGAGGAACGGTCGTTGGCCGTGATCGCGGAAGTGTACAAGCTGGTTCCGAACAAGCCGATTCAGTACGTCGTCAACACGCATCATCACTGGGACCACTTGGGGGGAATCCGCGCGTACCGACACGAGGGCGCCACCGTTGTCTTTAACGAGAGGAACCGCGGGTTCCTGGAAGAGGTCTTGACTGCTGGGCCACGTCAACTGCAGCCGGACCGGTATTCGCTCTCTCCGCCGGAAGAGTGGGCCGAAGGCTACACCTTCGAGACGGTGCGGGAAAAATACACTCTTGGCGATGAGACGCGCACCATCGAACTGCACAATGTCCAGGGACTGGCACATGCAGTGGGAATGCTGATCGCGTATCTGCCGAAAGAGAAAATCGTGGTGCAGGCCGATCTCTACAACGCGCCGGCTCCAAACGCGCAGCCGCAGGCCGCGCCGAACGCCAGCAATCAGGCCTTCGCCCGGAACATCCAGCGGCTGAAGCTCGACGTTCAAACCATCGTGGGAATCCACGGACCCCCGGGCCCGATGTCCGGGCTCACGCAGCTCGTGGGCCGTGCCCAGTAAGGCAGAGGACGATTAGGGGAATTCGGAGCCGTTCGCCCGGTTTGGCCAGGGACGGCTCCTTCTGTTATGAGTCTAATTCATGGCGTTTGCAGAGTTGCCCTCGGTGGGCGAGCGTTGCCCGCGGCGAGCTGTGAAGTAATCGCGCCAAGGAGGGAGATGAGGCGCTAAAGTTTTCGGGAGCTTCCACACGGTTCATAGAATTTCAGTGAGGTTAGCTCCATTCCGTCAGATCCAGCCCGCTCCCCTCAATGATGGAATTCATGGTACCGAGGGGTAAAATCCTGCCGCGATACACGATCACCTGCCTGCCGGTCACGGAATTACGCCATTTTTGGTGGCTGCCTCTGCCCCCTACGCGGACAAAACCGTTGCGCGCTAAAATCGAGATCACTTGGTCAGCTGTGAGGCGGGGAATTCTCTTCTCACCCAACCTGAACCTCAAAGAGCCTGGCCTGATCCGGCAACTTGATCGGTGAAGGTGAAAGATAGAGGCGAATCGCCTCCTCTATATTCACTCTGGCTTCTTCCTCCGTAAAGCCGGCACTAGCACAGCCGGGCAATTCGGGGCACACGGCTGAAAACGAACCTGCTTCAGCATCGAACTCAATAACAACTCGGAGGGTCATGGAGGAATTATACACGCCGCACGGACCCCGGCGCAACACGGGGTTGAGGGCTCCTTTTATGCTATAATTTGCTTTCAGGTTATCGTTCTACAAGCAAGGAACTTACTCAATGGCAAGACGATGTGAGATTTGCGGCAAAGGCCCCCGCACGGGCAACAGCATCAGCCACGCCCATAACGTCACCCGGAGGCGCTGGAACGTCAACCTCCACCGCGTACGGGCCGTGGTGAAGGGCGGACACGCGCGGATCGTGGTCTGCGCTTCGTGCATCCGCTCCGGCCGGGTCGCCAAGGCCTGATCCCGCCAGTCAACCAATCCAATCCGAAGAGGCCATGTGGAGGCCAAAGGAGGCCGAATGATGCGAGCCGATCAGTACAGGCGTACCGGGATAGTTGCAACGGCCATTGCGGCGGTGTTGACAGTGAGCGCCGCCATCAGTTTGAGCTTCCTTTCTCCGAGCCGGAGCCCCGACTCCGACTCCGCAGCCGCCTATGGCGGGCGCAAGGCCACGGGCTTCCCGCAGCTGGTCTCCGTCCAGCCGCTTCCGGAACTGGAAGCGGACGGGGACATGTGCGCATGGGTTCCGGCCAGCAGCCCGGTGCGCCTGGCGTTCGCATTGCAGCAGGGAAGGCAGGCGGCGGCCGGTCCGCGCAACGTCGTCCTCGAACGCCCTCCGGTGCGCGTGATCCGCGATCCGCATCCGACGTTCAGCGCCGTGGCCGTGGACCCCACCAACAACGAAATCGTCGTGCAGGACGAGAACCTGTTTCAGATCATGGTCTACGACCGCATGGCGAACACGCCGCCGCAGGCCGCCCTCTCGGAGCCGAAGCGCGTGATCGGCGGCCATGAGACGAAGGTGGAGTTCAACTGCGG
>CAYWWM010000435.1:0-3147 GCA_964461735.1 uncultured Solibacteraceae bacterium
GGGCGTCCAGGCCGCAATCCGGCAGCGGCTGCGATCAGCTTGAACAGGTTCACGGAAGTCGAGTCGGTCGCGATCACCTCATGCTCCTGCGCGCCGATGAGTCGGGCGATTTTCCCCCCGACTCGCCGCGGCAAGCCGATCCAGTCGTTCTTGTTCCAACTGCGAATGAGGTCTTCGCCCCATTCTTTCTTTACCACTGCTGCGAGGCGCGCAACGGCGGCCTTCGGCAAAGCGCCCAGCGAATTGCCGTCCAGATAAATGAGGTTATCCGGCAGATAAAATTCATCTCGGAAGGGCGCCAGCGGATCGGCGGAGTCGAGCTGGGCGATCTCGGCGGGCACCGCACTCTTGGAGACATCCACAGAAATTTGCTTCCTCGTCAGCCAAAGATTACTTGGGGAGAGTGCGGAGGACGGCGCGCACCGGCGAGGCGTCCAGATTCATCAGCTTCAGCGGCAGAGCGATCAGCTCATAGTTTCCGGGAGGAACCGCGGCGAGCAGCAGGCCCTCCAGGATCAGCATGCCCCGGCGGAGTGCTGCTTTGTGCGCCGGCAAATCCTTCGACGATTCGGGATCCAGCGAGGGCGTGTCAATGCCGATCAACCGGACGCCGCGATCGGCCAGCCACTCGATCGTCCGCTCCGCAATGGCAGTGAAATCACGATTCCAGCGAGTCAGGTCCGGATTGGAATCCGTTCGCAGCAACACGCGATCCATGGGATCGGGCCCGAGATGGGAAATATCCTCCGGTTGCACGAGCCGCCGGGCGCTGCTTACATCCAACAGAAGACAGGGACCTACGTAGCGGCTCGGATCAATCGCGCCGATCTTCGCGCCTGCCTCGTCAAAATGGAAAGACGCCTCGGCATGAGCGCCCGTGTGCGTGGAGAGCGAGATCTGCGACACATTCACAGGACATTGCGGGCCCAGCCGCATGGTCCACGCTTCGGAATAGGCGGCGTCGCCCGGCCAGGTGGGAATTCCGGGAATGATCGGCGGAGAGATGTCATAGATCATCGAAGGCTACCTTTAGAGCGCCGTGCGCACGGACCACAGTTCGGGGAAAAATTTCAGGTCGAGGGCTTTGCCGAGATAGGGAACGCCGGAACTGCCCCCCGTGCCGGACTTGCGGCCGATAATCCGCTCCACCGTCTTCAGATGCCGGAAACGCCACTGCTGAAACCGGTCTTCCAGGTCCACCAGCTTCTCGGCGAGATCGTAAAGATCCCAATGCTTCTCCACATCGTGATACACCTCGGACCAAGCAGCCTCGACGGCGGCATTGGCCGTATAGGGTTTCGACCAGCAGCGTTCCACCACCTCGCGCGGGACCGCGAAGCCACGGCGCGCCAGGAGCCGCAAGGTCTCGTCATACAGGCTCGGCTGGTTCAGCGCCTGCTGCAACGAGATGTAATGCGCATGGTCGGCTTTGTGGACTTCGATCAGCGCCGCGTCCTTGTTTCCCAGGGTGAACTCCAGCAGCCGATATTGAAACGACTGGATGCCGGAGCTGGTTCCCAGGTGCGGCCGAAGATTTTCATAATCGAGCGGCGTGAGCGTGGACAACACGTCCCAGGACTGCACGAGTTGAATCTGAACGCGCGCGGTGCGGGATAGAATCTTCAGTACCGGCTCCAGATGATCGGCCTGCATTCCCTTCACGGCTTCCCCGATCTCGTGGAGGAACAGTTTCATCCACAGCTCCTGGGTCTGGTGGATGATAATGAAGAGCATCTCATCAGGGATCCCCGAGCGGGGCCGCTGCGCGGAGAGCAAGCGGTCCAGCGCCAGGTACTCGGCATAATTCTCCGTCGGAGCCACCTGCCAATGGATGCTTTCCTCGCGGCGCGAAAGCGGGTCGGTCATTGCGAGGCACCCCCTCTGCCTGCTTCGATTTTACCATCGCGCCGATTCGAGGCGATTTGCTGGATTTGCCGGAAAGCGAATAACTGCCGCTTCTCAGAGGAGAGTTCCAGGTTGGCGGGTTTGGTTCAGCAATTCCCGGACACGCTCCCGTCGCAGGGAGCTTTCGTCAATTCGACGAGGGGCCGGACAGCGCACGTGCAGCGGCCCGGCTAATACCCCGAGGGTTTGCCAGGGGTGGGCTCCTCATTCGTCCACCACGGATCATGCTCTTTAGGGTACGTGCCGCCTTCGCAGACCGTGTGCTGGTCTACAACCTCCCAGTCTTCCGCAATCTCATCCCAGTCCGTCTGCAACTTGTAAACGCTGCGGTTCGTCCAGGGCCGGGTGTAAGCCTTGGGGTCTTCGAACGTCCGCTCCACGCGCAAGGTCTCCGCGTCCGCGAGCTGGAACCGCTCGACCATGTGCAACTGTTCGCTGTGGGGGGCGGCTAGACCACGGTCCACCAGGGTTCCTTCGCGGATCCCGATCGTATCCACGACCAGCGTATCTCGATCCCACTTGCCCACCGAATGGCCCATCCAGGTGGGATTGTAATCCGTGGGATCCTTGGGATGCTCTCGCCCGATCCAGATCTGGCGCAGCCACGCGCGTGTGAAATTGCCCATATAGACCAGGAAGAGCCGGCGCGGATTCTGAACGATCTCGACCGGAGGCGCCACCACGGACGGACTCATCGGGCCGCCGCAGAGGTTGTGGAATCTCGGATCCTCCGGAGCACCGGTCTCTCCACCGAATTCTCCGTCTCCGCTGGTGATGTATCTCACCTGCTCCCGTCCCCAATCCGTGAGAGGAAGTTCTCGGGCGAGTTGGGCCCTGGTGGGCCTGCGGCCGCCCGCTGCTTGGGCGCCCCCGCCCCCGCCGGCCCAAAGCCCCGCAAAGTTCGGCTTGCCATCGGGTGTGCGCGCCGCCCGCGCCGACGGCTGTGAAGTTTGTGCCAGGATGGTAGACGAAAAAGCAAACAGCGCCGCCCCCGCCGCCCCAGCAACGATCAACCGCATCCTGTGATCGCTCATGTTGACATTCCTCCTCCGCTACCTGTCCGTAACGTCTCGGTCAAACCCGTGAATTGCTGTGATGTTGGTTCGGTTCAATCCGTCGCCAAACCGGCCGCAGCGCACATGGCCCGAACTTCCTCGGGAGGCAGTCCTGGCGCAGCCACTCGGGTGATATATTCGCCCGGTTCATCAATGCCGCGGCTGAGGCCGACCCTTTCCCCCCGGC
>CAYWWM010000436.1:0-3146 GCA_964461735.1 uncultured Solibacteraceae bacterium
CGAGGAGCATAAGGCCCGCGACCAACGCCAACACTCAGTCCTGACCCCAAACCCACGTTTACGCAAGAACAGGTGAATTTTTTCTTGTTAAGCGAGTGGAAAGTCTATAGAATCAGCGCAAAGCTGATAACCATTTCAGAGATGGGCTGACCAGCACACTTTAGCAGCACCTACAACCGAACGCGGGTCACAACAGGTCATTACGTGAGTATTGAGAAGCATTTCGACATTCCCCTGATCGCTTCATTGGCGCTCAAGGAGAAACAGATTCAGCAAAACTACAGGCCGATTATTGCAGTTCACAAGTGGTTTGCGCGCCGACCCGGCACTCTTTTCCGGGGACTAGTCTTGGCCGAGTTTGGTAATGAGCCGCTTACTGATAGTTTCTTTCGCGCCAATGATTTCGCGGGTCGAGTCATCGCCGATCCCTTTATGGGGGGTGGTACACCGCTGATCGAAGCAAACCGCGTTGGTTGCGACGTTCTCGGGTTAGACATCAATCCAATGTCTGCATGGATCGTCCGAGAAGAAATTGAGCACTTGGATTTGGGAGCCTACTGCGAAACTGCAGATAAACTGATCGTTAATCTGGAGCAGGCCATGGGGGAAAACTACTGTACTAACTGCCCAATTTACGGCGACAAGGAAGTTCCGGTGAAATACTTTCTTTGGGTCAAGGTGCTTGACTGTGAGAAGTGCGGCAAGGATTTCGACCTGTTCCCGGGATATCTGCTGGCCCAGAACCGGCGACATCCCCTCAACGTTCTCGTGTGTGCCCATTGTGGCGATCTGAACGAGGTGGAAAGCCTCGATTCCCTTGGCCGGTGCCAGACCTGCGATGAGCCTCTGCTGCTCGACGGGCCCGCTAGACGTAACCATTGTGCCTGCACTCACTGCAGCTATATCAACGTTTACCCGCGACCGTCAGCCGGTCCGCCCCGGCATCGCATGTTCGCAATGGAGTACTACAACCCTGCCCGTAAGAACAGCCATCCAGGCCGGTTCTTTAAGAAACCAGATACGATGGATCTGACACGAGTCGCCACCGCAACAGCGCGATGGAAGACTTTGGAGCCACGCTTTGTTCCCCCTGAGGATATTCTACCTGGTGACGAGACGGATCGGCTCCATCGCTGGGGCTACCGCCGCTATCGGGAATTGTTCAACGAGCGTCAGCTTCTCGGACTGGAACTGAGCTGTCGCCTGATCGCCGAAGTGGCCGACAAGCGGGTACAGCATGCACTCGCGACAAACCTCTCCGATCTGCTGCGCTACCAGAATATGCTGTGCCGTTACGACACCATGGCGCTGAAGTCGCTTGACATCTTTTCTGTCCACGGCTTCCCGGTGGGTTTGGTGCAGTGCGAATCAAATCTCGTTGGGATCTTAAACGCCGCAGGTGCGCCTGTTGGTTCCGGCGGCTGGAAAAACATCATTGACAAGTACATCAAGGCCAAGCGGTACTGTGAAGCACCCTTCGAAACCCGACAACTTAACGGGCGTCACATCACGGTGCCAATTAAGGGCGAGTGGATCGGGGAGCGGCTGGATGGCGCTCGCACGCGTTCGGTAACGATACGCTGCACAAGTTCTACGCAGGTACCGATTAAGGCGCAGAGCTTAGATGCAGTCTTTACCGATCCGCCCTATTTCGGCAACGTCCAATACGGCGAGTTAATGGACTTCTGCTACGTCTGGTTACGGCGTTTGGTCGGCGCTGAAGCGGAGGGTTTCGACAGAAAGTCTACCCGTTCTCCCGAGGAACTAACCGGCAACCAAACCCAGGCACGGGGGCTCCACCACTTCACCGACGGCTTGGCCTCTGTCTACCGCACGATGTCGCGCGCTCTGAAGCCCGGCGCGCCGCTGGCCTTCACTTTCCATCATAACCAACTGGAGGCCTACTACGCTGTTGGGGTGGCGATCCTCGATGCTGGCCTAGTATGCTCGGCTACGCTACCGTGCCCGGCTGAGATGGGAGGTTCGATCCATATACATGGCACTGGCTCTTCCATCGTTGATACCATTTTTGTCTGCCGTTCCCGAGGTGTCGTCCGCCGAAGTCATCTATTTTACACATCCGCCGAACTGATTGATCTCGTCCGAGGTGAACTGGATCAGCTTCGGACGGCCGGAGTGAAACCAACCACAGGGGACGTACGCTGCATCGTCTACGGTCACCTCACTCGCATGGGCGTCTGGAATCTTCGCACATGTTGGGAGAGTACCCCACCAACGCCGGAGCGTTTGGCGCGCTTCGCGGCCATTGTAACCAGCCTCGGTGAGCCCCAGGCAGTGATCGACCAGCTCGCCCATACTCTACGCCTACCCAGTATACACGTGGCCGAACCTCTCCAACTCTACGGACCAGAGGAACACGATGCCGTTCCCTTTTGAGGTTCCTTTCGACCAGGTGCAGGCTGATTTAGACATATACGTCGACGAGGTTTTTGCAGCACTCCGCTCCGAATTCCTAACCATGCCCAAAGGCGAAGGCTTTATCGAATACCCCGTGTTCGAGCAGGGCTATGAGGCCTTAAAACAAGTGACTGGAGGCTTCCGGAACCTTCCCCCCGAGGCGATTATCGAAACCGTGTACCGCCTGCCTGTCTCGCTTGTCGTGCTACGCGCCATGCTCGGATTTACCCCGCCGGAGTGGGCCTACGTTACGACGCAGCGCACTACCGTCGAGGTTCCGCAGGGCGCTGTGCGCACGCTCGACCGAACGATACGGCTCAAGCCACTGACACCGATGCGTCCTGGCGCTGGCGTAACGGCTCGGCGAATCCGCGCCTTGGTCGAGACCGCCTGCCAGCTCTTAAATGACGGCGCGCCGCAGACGCCCGGCGTGCTGCACCGTCTGGACAAGGCCGATACCAGGCACGGACTCGCAAGCATCCAGCCACTGGCAGATCTCGGTGTGCCCTATGCGATGGTTCTCTACGAGCGCTTTCTGGGCAGACCGTTCGCCGGCCACCGCGACAGCGTCTCAGAATTAGTCGGCGACTTGGTGGAGGCTGCAATTGAGGCTGTACTGTCTGATGCGAGTGTCAGCTTCCGTAAAACTAAGCGGGCCGAGCGCATCGCGGGCTTCGATCAGACGCCAGATTTCGTAGTGCCGGACGAGTTCAATCCGCAGGTTATTA
>CAYWWM010000437.1:0-3135 GCA_964461735.1 uncultured Solibacteraceae bacterium
AAAGCAACGGATTTCCGCGCAGGATGCCGCTCGCTTCGCGCGGGTCCCGCAGCGGCGGGATACTGATTTAGGCAACGCTCAGGACGCTTACATCCCGGCGGAAGTGTGTCGGGCGCTTTGACCAAACCACCGCAGATAGTGGCTGTCGAGAGCGCGATGGGCAATGCGAGCGACCTCCCCGTCCTCAAACGGCTCGGAGATCAGGTCGTAGGCTCCGTATTGGAGGACTTCGGCCCACAGCCGTTCGTCGCCGCAGCGGGAGCAGACGATCACTTCGCAATCTTTCTCGGATGCCACAATGGTCTGGAGCAGACGGTGCCAAGGACCGCCGGGGAGCTCTGCGTCTACGAACAGCAAGTCATAGGCATGCTCGCTGAGCTTCTGCTGCCCATCCCGGAAATTCCCGGCCACGTACACGTCCATGTCGTGCTGTTCCAGGATCGGGAGCAGTCCGAGTCTTCGCGAAGAGGGCATGGCTACTAAAACGCGCGGACGCATGGCGTACCTCCCTCCGGGTAGGAAAGAAAGATGATGGGTTGCAGATGGAAAGGCAGGGAAAGCGATGGGAGGGGGGCCGCAGCGGATTGGACGCTGACGGAATCACCGGAACCCCAATGCCCTGATCCGATGTGCGACATGCGGGCAGGGAAGAAACCCAATGTTCGCCCGCTTCGTTCGGACCAGACCCGGCAGGTCTCCGGGAGCAATGACCGCAACTCTTCAACCTTGCTCTCGGTCCACGAGTGCTGAAGCACGACGCAAACTTCAACCTCCATTTTACTATCGGCTCATGGAGCACGAACCAAGAATATTTTTTCGGCGCCATACCTGGACTCCTAGGTCCGTTTGCGGCGGGGATTTGCCTGGCCTATACTTGGTAGAACGAGAGGGCGGAGGAGAACAGGTGCCGCATCCGATCGGAATCGAATTGACCAGCCCGAAGGGCGAGCCTCGCGGTTTTGTGGACCCGCAGAGGAAGCGCGGCGGCCCGGCGCTGGACGATCTCTGGGTGATGCAGGGATCGCTCTGCGACCTCAAGTGCAAGCACTGCTACACGGCCTCGTCCCCCGCCAACGACTCCCTGGAGCAAATCCGCTTCGAGGAGCTGCGCCCGCATCTCGACGACGCGCGCTCGTTCGGCGTCCAAAAGATCTATTTCACCGGAGGCGAAGTCTTCGTCAACGAGGACGTGCTGCGCGGTCGCTCTGGCACGAATGAGGAGTTTCTGGCGAGCCTCGAGTATTCGCTCGCCATCGCCCCGACGGAAATCCTGACCAACGGCCGCCGCTACATCCGCAACCATTTTGACGCGCTGGCCCGCCTCCGCCGCGAGCACGGCGACCGCCTCCGGCTGCGCATCACGCTCGAGAGCTTCGTCCCGGAAGACCACGACGCCATCCGGGGGCGGGGTACTTTCGCGCAGACCGTCGAGACCATTGAGTCGCTCCGCTCGCTCGGCTTTGTCCCGGTCGTCAACGCCGAGCGCCCGTTTCTGCCCCCCTCATCCGACGAGGAGATTCAGGCGGCCTTCTCCGAATTGTTTGCGAGCCGCGGCGTGCGCGTGGAAGTGAACCTGATCGAAAACATTCTGGAGATGGGCCACCAGCTGGTGCGCCTCGAACAGGCGGGCCGCCAACCCTCGCCGGAGGTCTTTATCACGACCAACTGTTTGGGGATCCTCGGCAAGCCGGCCGAGAGCCTGATGTGCCACTACAGCCGCTGCATCCAGAAGATCGGCGGCCGCCTTCGCTACTACCCCTGCCCAGTGATCTACGACGAGGAGCGCTTCGACCTCGGCGGGACGCTCGCCGAGTCCTTCCAGCGCGTCTACCTCGGCCACAAGAACTGCTACGACTACTGCCTGAAGGGCAAGGGGGCGACTTGCCGAACCCAGCCCATCGCAAGCCAGGAGCTGTCCGCAGTCCCCAAGGGCTAAGCCATTTTCAAAGTTGGTTTAGAAGTACTTTGGCGTCAGGGCACGACTTTTAGTCGTGCCGAATCAACGTCGGTGGGGGGAGCGCTTTAGCGCCTGAGGTAAGTCTTTCCATTCGCGCGGCAGGACCGACCTCAGCGGCTGAAGCCGCAGCGCAGCAGACGGCTTGCGGCATGGCTGAAAGCCATGCCCTGACGACTTCCCACCACTATAATACCAACAATGAAAACGCTGTAACCTGCTCGAGGATTACCTGCCGCTGCCGCTCGGCGGGGGTTCTGGAATCGCGGCGCCGTCCTTGCGCGGGTCGGACGCGCCCGAATTGACGCCCGTCGAGTCGTCGCGCATCACAGCCTGCCCTCCGCCCACGGCCTCCGAAAAAAATCCGAGCGGCGTGATCTCGTGCCCCCGCTTGGCGAGTTCTTCATAGACGCCGCGCGCGATGCGCCCCTCGATGTAGACGTCGCATCCCGCGAAGCTGGGCTTGGTGAACCGGGGGGCTTCCATCGCCGCTTGCAGATTCATGCCGTGGTCCACGATGTTCGAGACGAACTGCGCGTGGGCCTGCGACTGGTTCCAGCCGCCCATGATTCCGAATCCGATGCGCACGCTTCCCCGGCTCATCATGGCGGGGATGATCGTGTGCAGCGGCCGCTTGCGCCCCGCCAGCGAGTTCGGGTGCGAGGGATTCATGCTGAACAGGCTGCCACGGTTCTGCAAGATGAATCCGGTCCCGTCGGCCACCAGCCCCGCGCCGAACTCGAAGTAGACGCTCTGAATGAAGGACACCATGTTGCCTTCGCGGTCCACCACGCTCAGGTAGATCGTCTCGCTGCCGGGGTGCGGCGGCTCGCCGGGTCCCACGGCGCAGTTTGCCTTCTCCATGTCAATCAATTTGGTGCGCTGCTGGGCGTACTCCTTCGAGAGAATCCCCTCCACCGGCACCTTGCTGAAACGCTGGTCGGCCACGTAGCGGAGGATGTCGGCATAGGCCAGCTTCTTCGCTTCGATCATGGCGTGGAGCGTGTTGGCCTGGTTGTGGCCCCACTCCTTGAGCGGAAAGTTTTCCATGATGTTGAGCATCGAGAGCGCCGCGATGCCTTGCCCGCTGGGGGGAATCTCATAGACCGTCCAGCCGCGGTAGGTCGTCGAGATCGGCTCCACCCATTCGCTCGAAAACTCGGCCAGGTCGTCGAGCGCCA
>CAYWWM010000438.1:0-3127 GCA_964461735.1 uncultured Solibacteraceae bacterium
CCTAACCCGGCGCAGCCGGAACCAAAAAGGTGTTAGGTGTCAGGTGCCAGGTGCTAGGGGCGAACCCCCCCTAGGACGGATTCCGGATTCCGAAAAGTTCGACCGTCTCGGAAATGGCTCCGAAGGCCCGTGAACATTGGCTGAAACCGATATGCTCAAGAATTTCCTGCCAGCGGCAGCAAGAATTTAATTCCATAGGTACTAACACCTGCATGAAGCTCGTCACCAAAGTCGCTCTGGGCCACGGCGTGCTGATCACGCTGCTGCTGGCGATGCTGGTGTACCAGCTCGCGGTTATCGGCGGGACGGCACGGCGCAGCGAGGACTTGGCGGGGATCAATTTCCGCGCCGGTCTGCTGGCGCTCGAGTTAATCCGGAACCTCGACCAGATCGAAGAATTCACCCTGAAGTATTACGTCACGGCCGACCCGGACTACGGGGAGCAGGGGGCGGCGACGCGCGAGGCGTTCTCGCGGACGCTGGAAGAAATCCGGCAACTCCGTCTCTCCGCCGCCGAACGGAAGGAGCTGGACGGGCTGATCGAGACCTGGCTCGTGCTGCTCGAGGCCGCGCGCCTGCGGCCGCCTGGCGCGCCAAACCCGGAGCCCTCTCCCGAGGCCGCCAACTATGAGCTGGCGCGGTTCGAGAGCCTGCGGTCGCAAACGCTCGGCTTCCTGCGGGCCACGCGCCAAGCCGCCGAGTCACAGGTGGCGGCCTCAACGCTGGCGAGCCGCAGCGCGCGGAGCGTTTCGCTCGGGGCGGCCTTTGCGGCGCTGCTCGCCGGCCTCACGGTCTCCTTCTGGATCGTGCGCTCGATCTCCCGGCCGCTCGGACGGCTGACGGAAGCCACGCGCGCCGTCGCCGCCGGACAGTTCTCCTACCGCCTGGAGGCCGAAGGCGAGGACGAGCTGGCGCAGCTCGCGGCCGATTTCGATGCCATGACGCGGAAGCTCAACGAGCTCGACGCGCTCAAGAAGGACTTCATTTCCCACGTCTCGCACGAGCTGAAGTCGCCGCTCGCGGCTATCCAGGAGACGCTGCGCCTGCTCCGCGAAGAGCTGCCCGGCCCGCTCACGCCCGACCAGCGCCGCTTCCTCGACGTGAGCCTCCAAAGCAGCCGGCGCCTCTCCGCGATGCTCGGCGACCTGCTCGACCTCTCCCGCATCGAGGCGGGCGTGATGGAGTATCACATCCGCCCGCACGATCTGGGGAAACTGCTGCGCACGGCGCTCGCGGAGTTCGAGGCCCAGTTCCAGGAGCAGCGCCTGCGGGTCGAGCAGCGCATCCCGCCCGAGCCGGTCCCCGCCGAGTGCGACGGCGACCGCATTCTGCAGGTGATCGGGAATGTCCTCAGCAACGCAGGAAAGGTGTCGCCGGCGGGCGGAGCGATCGAGGTGCGGCTGCGCGCCAGCGCTGAGCTTCCCGCAAACGTCCCCGCCGTTGGGCACGGGAAAGGACTCGCCGCCGGCTACGCCGGCTACGCGCTGATCTCCATCGCCGACGTCGGCCCCGGAATTCCGGATTCCGACAAGGAAACCGTGTTCGAAAAGTTCCGTCAGGTGCGAGACAACGCGCGCGGCGACGCTCGCAACAACCCCCCGGGGAGCTCCCCCGGAGGAACACGTCCAGGCCCGGCCAACCGGCTGGCGGGCCGGGGAGTGGGATTGGGCCTGGCCATCGCCCGGACTATCATGGAGGCCCATCGAGGAGCCATCTGGGTCGAAGACAACCCCGGCGGCGGCAGCGTCTTCCATATCGTGCTGGCAGCCGGAGGCGGCGTCCCCCGCGAGGAAATTCCGCTCACCGCTCCGATTTGAACCACCGTGGATAGTGATGAGTGGATAGTGGATCGTGAAAACAACAGTTAGTGGACAGTGGTTCTGCTTTCCTGTTTCACGATGCACTATTCACGATCCACTGCTTTTCCCAGCCACCACGCGGTTCTGCATCACGCCGATGCCTTCGATCTCGGTCTCGACGAGGTCGCCGTCGTTCAAGTATTCCGGCGGCGTGCGGCCGAGACCCACGCCTTCGGGCGTGCCGGTTGAGATGATGTCGCCGGGTTCGAGCGTCATGCCTTTGGAAAGCGACTCGATGGTGACGGCGACGGTAAAGATCATGTTGGCGGTCGTGGAGCTCTGCTTGGTGACGCCGTTGACGCGGAGGGAAATGCGCTTGGTCTGCGGATCGCGGAATTCATCGGCGGTGACGATCCACGGCCCCATGGGGCAGAACCCGTCCAGGCTCTTGCCCTTGAACCATTGCAGGTGATCTTTTTGCAAGTCCCGCGCCGAGACGTCGTTGATGATGGTGTAGCCGAAGACGTGGTCGAGGGCTTTCGCGGCCGGAATATTTTTCCCGGCGACGCCGATCACCACGCCCAGCTCCGCTTCGTAGTCCACCTGCTTGGTCACCGCGGTGTCCCACGGAATCGGATCGTAAGGGCCGCTGACGCTGGTGGGAGTTTTCGTGAAGAAGACCGGGACCTCCGGAATCTTGATCTCGCGGCCGCGCGCCCGCGCGGACTCCTCCATGTGGCTGACGTAGTTCAACCCCAGGCAGAAGACGTTCTTGGCGGGCCGCGGGATCGGCGCATGCAGGCGGGCTTCCGCCAACGCGTGGCTGTGCTGGCCGTGGAAGCTTCCCGCCAGCAGCGCCATCCGCTTCCACGCGCTCGGACCAAGTTGGATCAGCTCCAGCAAACTTCCCGGAAAGGGTCCTTCCCACTGATTGCCGTACGCTCTCCGCAGCGCGATCACACGATCCTCGCGCACGGCGCCCATCTGCTGCATGGTTTCGTTCGGGAGCGAAAACGTCACGTATCGCATTCTGGTTACCTGCCTTGATGAAGACGAACCTCAATTATACAGAAGGCAGTGGATAGTGATGAGTGGATAGTGGTTAGTTGGTTTCAGATTTTTCATTGGCTACAGTTTTGTCTTTCACTATTCACTATTCACTAACCACTATTCACTGCTAAACTACTCCCGTTCCTCGGCAACCTCGGCGGTGGAAAACATGGGCGTGAAACCGGGAACCTATCTCGGCCAATACGAAGTCTTGGCGCTGCTTGGCGTGGGCGGCATGGGCGAGGTGTATCACGCGCGCGACTCGAAGCTCAACCGCG
>CAYWWM010000439.1:0-3125 GCA_964461735.1 uncultured Solibacteraceae bacterium
GGCCAGGAGTTTGGAGGTCGTCGTAAATCCGATTGAGGCGCCCGAAGCCCGGCTGTACCTGATTGAGGAAACCAACACTCTCTACGCCTACAAGAACGGCGTCTACCTGGAGGTGACGGTGAAGGCGGCGGAGAATTCCCAGGGAAAGGGCATCGAGCTGGCGAAGCGGGTTCTGGAGCGCGTCCCGTGAACACCGCCTTGTCAGTGAGGGGATCTTTTCACGCCGCCCGCACGGTCAACCGCACTCGTTCCTGCTTCTGCAATGCACGGACGATGGCAAAGAAATTCGCCGCCTTCGGGTTGCCGTTGGGACCCAACATGCGGTAGAGACTCTTGCTCGGGATTTCCACTTGCTGCGAAAGCTCCTCGAAGCCAATGGTGGCGTGGATCAAGTCCTTAAGGACCGCCTTGCCCGTCGCTTCGTCTCCTGCGAGGTAGGCATTCAGCGCCTCGGTCAAGAGCGCTTTCCGAAATGCTGGATCGCGTTCCGCGCGGGATTGGATCGTTTCACGAAATTCTCGCGTAAGCGCCATCTTCTTCACCTCAATTCCTTCCATTCACTTTTCTTCAGGGCTTGGCCTGCTTGTAAGCCGCCCATGCTCTTTTCGCGGATGCAATGGCCGCTTGCTGTTCCTTCTTGCTGCTGCCTCCCAGCAGAATGATCAGACTCTCTCCTTCTTTGCCGAAATAGATGCGGTATCCCGGACCGAAATCAATTTTGTATTCATAGATCCCAGAGCCGACGCCTTCGACATTCGAGAAGTTGCCAAGCTCCATCCGGTAGAGGGCGGTCGCAACCTTGGCGGCCGCCGGGGCGCTGAGACCGTCGAACCAGCGAGCGTAGGGCGACCTCCCGAACGGATCGAGGTACTCTTGGATGGCGACGCTCATTCTGCCCAGTGAAATAGTAACATAGACGTTACTATTATTTCAACCTTGGTATGGATTGATTCCGGAATGAGCCACTGCGCAGGGCTACTTCCCGTCCACCACTTTGCGCCCCGCGATCCAGACGGAGTGAATCTGGCGCGTGTTGCGGATGTTGGCGAGTGGGTTGGCGTTCAGGACGAGCAGGTCGGCCCACTTGCCCGGCTCGATGCTTCCTAACTCCTGGTCGAGTTGCACGACCTTGGCGGCGCCGCCGGTTGAGGCGACCAGCACCTGCATCGGCGTCATCCCGGCCTCGACCATCATCTCCATTTCGACGTGCTCGAAGTACCCCTGCCAGCGCCCAGGATCGTTGGCTGAGCCGGTGTCGGTTCCCATCGCAATCGGGATCCCCGCGTCGAAGAGAAGCTTCACGTTGCGCGTGCCCTGCTTCAGCGCTGGCTTGAGAGCCTGGACCTGCGGGCTGCTGCGCGCCTTTTCCTGATAATCGGGCTTGCTGAGCAGGTCCACTTCCGTGCGATAAGCGTACATTCCGCGCTGGAAAAACGGCTCCGCGAAAAATGCCGGCGTCGTCTCGTAGACGAACACGGAGAGATCGCGTGTCAGGGTCGGAACGTACGCGACGTTGCGGCGCTTCATCTCGGCGATCAGGCCCGCGTCCACGTCCTGGTCGCGGACGCTGTGCGCGATGATGTCAATGCCTTTCTCTACGGCCAGCATCGCGTCCTTGAGGTAAAAGATGTGAATGGCGGTGCGGAGGCCGCGTTGGTGCGCCTCGTCAATGACGGCCCCCAAAGTCTCGGAATCCATATCGGTCGGGCGGCCAATCAGGCGGGTTTTGATGAAATCCACCTTCAGGTTCGCCAGGCGCGCGACAGAGGCCCGCGCCTCTTCTGGGGTCTTGGCGATGGCGTTCTGCCCCGCGGTGTAAAGTCGTGTGCCCCCGATTTTCCCGTCACGTTGCTCGGCGCGAATCCGCAAAACCTCCGCCTCGTCTCCCGCCGTCTGGCCGAGGCTCATGACGGTGGTGACGCCGTAGTCCGCGTAAGCGCGGAGCCGCTCGATGATGTGCTCGCGGACCGGCAGGCGGGTGTTTTCGTCCACGGTCAAGTGCCCGTGCGCGTTGACCAAGCCGGGTAGAATGGTCTTGCCGGAAAGGTCCACACGGGTCGCGTTGGCGGGAATCGCGACCGACGCCGCCGGGCCGACGGCAGCGATGCGCCCGTCGGTAATCACTATGGTGGCCGGCGCGATAGGGGCACGGCCCGTGCCGTCAATCACACGCGCGCCGGTCAGAGCCATGCTCCCGCTGGGAGGCGCTTGGGCGAGGGAAAAGCGGAAGGAGAAAACAGCAAGACCTACGAGCGTTCCTAGTAATACCGCCGGCATCTTCGATGAAACTCGAATCATCGTCCGCCTCCTTGCCTTCCCGCTTGCGCCGAATTCGATTGTTTGGGCACCCGGTCAGAGCTTGCCATCACTTCACGTCGACTTCCGCTCAGGTCCTACTTCGCAAGGTTCTTAAACACCTTGCCGCCTCTCATCACGAACACCACCCTGCGCACAGTCGCAATGTCGTCCAGTGGATTGCCGTCCGTCGCGACGATGTCGGCTTGCATGCCCGGCGCAAGACTGCCGATCTGATCCTGCATATTCAATGACTCGGCGGCCCGCGAAGTCGCCGCGATGATGGCCTCCATCGGCGGTTGACCGCCGTCGCGCACGCGGTAGATGAACTCCTCGTAGTTCCGGCCGTGCGCGCCGGCTCCCGCATCGGTTCCAAAAACGATCTTCACCTTCTTCGCCAAGGCGCGCCGGAAGGTCTCGATGCCGATGGGAATTCCTTTCTCCATGTAGTCGAATCCCGCCTCGTCGAAATTGCCGATGCCGAGGTAGCGAGCTTTGTTCTCAAGGTAGTTGTGGAGCAGGAGACCGAAATGTGGATCGTAGAAGGTGCTGCGCTGCGCCATCAGATCGAGAACCTCGTCGGTCAGCCTGTAGCCGTGCTCGATTGACGTGCATCCGGCCAGCACCGCGGCCTTCGCGCCTTCGGGGCCCTGCGCGTGGACGATGGCGCGTTTCCCCAGGGCCTTGGCTTCGCCGCAGGCCGCCTGCACTTGCTCGTCCGACAAGGTTTGCCCGCCGCCTTCTCGGATGCTTTTCGTGGCGAAGATCTTGATGACATCGGCGCCATCGGCAACATACTTCCGGACGGCCGCGCGAATCTCCCCGGGACT
>CAYWWM010000440.1:0-3124 GCA_964461735.1 uncultured Solibacteraceae bacterium
TGAGCGGCGCTCCTGGGCGAGCGCCTGGTGCTGCTTCTCCTGCTCGATTTCGAGCAGGCGGCTGCGCAGCACTTTCAGGGCGCGCTGGCGGTTCTTGATCTGCGACTTCTCGTCCTGGCAGGAGACGACCAGGCCGGTCGGCAGATGCGTGATGCGCACGGCGGAATACGTGGTGTTGACGGACTGCCCGCCGGGACCCGACGAGCAGAACGTGTCGATGCGGATGTCCTTCGCGTCAATCGCCACGTCCACTTCGTCGGCTTCCGGGAGCACGGCGACGGTGACGGTCGAGGTATGGATGCGGCCCTGCGCCTCGGTCTGCGGCACGCGCTGCACGCGGTGCACGCCGCCCTCGTACTTGAGCTTGCTGTAGACGCGGTCGCCCTCGATCAGCGCGATCACTTCCTTCAAGCCGCCCACGCCGGAGTAACTCGTCGAAAGCACTTCGACGCGCCAGCGGTGCGACTCGGCGTACTTGGTGTACATGCGGAAGAGTTCTTGCGCAAAGAGCGTGGCTTCGTCGCCGCCCGTCCCGGCGCGGATTTCGAGCACCACGTTCTTCTCGTCGTTCGGGTCCTTGGGGAGCAGCAGCACCTTGACGTCGCTCTCGACCTGCTCGCGCCGGCGCTCGAGCGTAGCCAGCTCTTCCTGGGCCAGGGCGCGCAGCTCCGCATCGGAGTCGGCCAGCATCGTCTTGCTGTCGGCGATGGACCTTTCGAGCTCCTTCCACTGGCGATGCTTCTCGACGATGGGTAGCAGCTCGCGGTGCGCTTTGGCCGTTTTCTGATACAGCGCCGTGTCCGCCAACGTCTCCGGACGCCCGAGCTGCTCGTTCAGCTCGTTATAGCGACCTTCGATTTCTTCGAGTTTTTGAAACAGGCTCGCCATCTTAACCCTTCACTGAGCCTTTTGGTCCCCTCGATTTCACGATACGAAGAAAGCGAGCGGAAGTCAATTCAGGGGGAGATATCGCATGGTACAATCTCCGCCGTCGTGGAATTTGAGATCATTGGGGACATCCGAGAAGTTCAAACGATCGCAGTCAGCCATTCAGTACGAGACCGCCAACGCCTCAGAAGAAAATATGGTCCTGGCCGTTGGCGGAAACTGAAAGGAATTGCCTATGTGCGTCTTCGGAATGGGAGAATTCGGCTGGCGGAATTGCATTGGTATGAGGCTCATGGTATAGGTAAGAAAGACATCAAACGAAAGCGGTACCTGGACTGATGCGGGGAAAGCGAAACAGCAAGATTACTCGACGCTTCGTTGTCTGCATTGACAACTCCGGGTACGAAGCCTCTTTAGAACTCTACAAGATTTACCCCGTCATTCCCGATCCCGATGCGGAGCGCGACAGCGACCTGCGAATCATTGACGAGAGCGGTGAGGACTACCTGTTTGCCGCCGGCCGCTTCATTGCCATCGAAGTGCCGGAAACGCTCGAACGCGCCATGCTGAAGACGGCTTCGTGAACAAAGGGCCGATCCGCTTCCTATCCTGCAAAGACTTCAAATGCCGGCGTACCAGGAGTAGCCCACTTCGGCGTTTTGTCCTCCGACGCCCTTGCCGAAATGCCCCATGGAATCGGTCACGGTGATTCGAGAGAGGTATTTGATGCTCTTGTAACCGAGCTGGCGTGCGACGCGTAGACGAACGGGGGCACCGTGTTCCGTGGGTAGCTCTTGGCCGTTCATGCCATAGGCCAGGACAGTTTGAGGGTGAAGCGCGTCTGCCATGTCGAGGCTGTCCCACCATACAAACGTGTTTCGCGTGCGTTGATCTACCTGCTCGAACGGAAAGAACACGACATATTTTGCCTCCGGGCGAGCTCCCACGAGATTTAACATGGAGGAGAGTTGCACGCCGGTCCATTCCGCAATGAACGACCACCCTTCTTCGCACACGTGAAGGGTTATCTGGCTGTGCGCCGGTAACCGTTTCAGTTCCTCAAGCGAAAACGATGAGGGGCGATCAACCAGCCCGTCCACCGATAGACGCCAATCCCTGAATCGGTTCGCCAACAGTCCCTTGTAGGTTCCGCTCTCAGGGGGCAGTCCGTTCACGCGAGCAACTTTCGAGATTTGGCTGTGGTCAAATTCGCGGGCGAGTGACTGGCCCGACGTCAAGATGCGCTGGGCAGCATAGGTGAGCGTTTCGCCTATACCGAAAATGCCTCCGTGATCGGGCGGGATGAGGCTGTAGCGATCGGCAAGGCGCACAGCCATTGCCAAGCCGGATGCTCCTGCGGCAGTCGTCAATCCGGTAGTAATGAGCTTACGACGGGAAATCAATTTGCTCATGCCTGCTCCTTTAGGCCGACGCCGTGGCCCGTGATCATGGCTCCCACTCGGTTCCGGAAACCAGCAAGGCAAACCAAGGCGATATGCACCAGAAGAAAAAGAACAAGAAAACCAGAAACAAAGAAGTGAACCGTGCGTGCGGATTGGTGACCACCGAAAACCGTCGCCAGCACCGGAAAGACTGAAGTGAGGGCGGGAGACATGGCTAGGCCCGTCCAGATCACGAGGGGAAAGAGACCGAAAATAACCGCCAAGTAGGCGAGCCGCTGAAGGACGTTGTAACTCAGAGACTCTTCCTCGCTCGGCCGCTTCAAGCGCAGATGGCTCCGAACGACCCGCGCAAGCAACCCCCAGGCGAGATCCGCCTTGGCGGGCAGCAAATCCTGGCGGATGTGCTGCGTGAAGAAACCGGAGAGCACGTACAGCAAGCCGTTTAACACCAAGGCCCAGGCGGAGAGAAAGTGGAGATACCGGCCCCAACCTCGTTGGTTCCCCACTATGAATGGGAGCGGCAAATCGATCAGGGAGTCAGTTCCTACGCTGCCGGTTTCACCCCAATAAAGGCGTGGGTGAGCCAAGAGAATGGCGATGCCGCTGACCAGTAGGCCTACGAAACTGAACGTTGTGATCCAGTGCGTGATCCGCACCACCGCGGTATGCCGCTGAACACCGGATAGGAACATAGGTGTCGGCTCCGTTTGGCCCGCCAATTGTCAGGAGTATACACCCATTCACCTCTTCTTCGGAGGACTTTGAGTGGTCTCTTCTCTATACAGGTGGCAGGCGACCGAGTGGCCGGGGCGTTGCCCCCGGCTTTCCACGTT
>CAYWWM010000441.1:0-3123 GCA_964461735.1 uncultured Solibacteraceae bacterium
CCGTCAGCGGCGTGCGGATTTCATGCGCCGCCATCTGCCATTGCTCTTGCGAGCGTCGCCGCCTGGCTTCGGAGTCGTCGAACCTCCGCCGCGCCACGATCAACTGATACGCGCCGCCGAGGACAGCGGTCGTGCCAAACGGCAGGAGCAGGGAAAACGCCGGCCACACCTGCCCTATCAAAAACAAGCGGTAGGGAACCACGATCACCGCGACGCCGACGCCGCCCAGCAAAATCCCCAACCGCAATCCCTGGAAGCGCGCGAACACCCAAGCCGTGATCGCCGCCATCGCAAGCATGGCCAGAGCGAGCGCCAATTCCCCCGCCGGACGAAGAAACTGCCCCGTGAGCAGCGTGTGGAGAAGGTTCGCGTGAATCTCGACTCCGGGCATTCCGATGCCCGAGGACAACGGAGTGAACTGACGGTCGCCGGCGCCTTGCGCGGTGACGCCGAGCAGGACAGCTTTGTCGCGCAGTTGGGGCCGCAGTTCGGGACGGCTCAACAGGCGGGCAAATCCGATCTGCGGAAACGTGCCGTTTCCTCCGGCGTAGTTGATCAGGAGAGCGCGCTCGCTGCTGCGCGAGGAGGGAACTCGCAGGGAATTCCCCCGGTCCGCCGAGCGCGGAATTTCCAGGGCCTCGTCGGTCTCTGTGATGGGTTCGTTGTCCGCGCCGAACCACAAGCGGACGCACTCGAGAGCCAATGCCCAATACCGCTCGCGGCCGCTGCGCTTTTCGAGGAGCACGCGGCGGCTGATGCCGTCGCCATCCGGGTCGGCATGAACGTGCCCGACCGCCCCTCGCGTCGCAAAGTTTGGAAGCGGATGGAGCCACCGGCCCGTGGTGTTTGCTTCCAGGGCCGTCGCCAGGACCACCGGGGCGGAGCCGTCGAGCGCGTCCTGCAACTCCTCGTCAGAGGCAGGCGCGGCAACATCCGAGAGCAGCAGGTCCACGGCCAGCAGGCGCGGCCCCGCCTCCTGAATCGCGCGAATGCCCTCGGCCAGCACCGAGCGGTCGAGCGGCAACGCGCCGTATTGCGCCAGCGTCTCATCGTCAATGGCGACGAGGACGATGTCCTCCGGAGGCGGGAGAAACCCACGCCTACGAAAATAGAAGTCGTAGAAGCTCCCGTTCAATCGGTCGGCATAGGAAGTCCATCCGAGCGCGACCGAAATCAGCGCGCAGACCAAGGCCCCCGATGCGTAGAGAAGCCGCTCCCGAGATGACACGATCCTCATGATCCGCCGATCCAAAAATTCAGCTCATCTTATCAAAAATAACCGAAGCCTCGCATTCGACACTCAATTCGGAATTTGAATATACTAACCAGGAACCTTGCAGGAGGTCCCCATGGCGACTGTCCGGTTCGGCAAACTTCCCCCGCGCTACTCCTTTTTACTGAACCCCTATTCCGAGGAGCGCCTTTCGAAGTGTCCGAAATGTCGAAAGCTAACGTATCTTCGCAAGTTTGCTCTGATGATCCACGTCGAGGAGTGGGGACTGATGGCCCTTGGCAAGACATGTCGTTATTGTCCGCGGTGTGAACTGATCATGGCGCATCAAGACGAGCTGGAAGCTGAGTTAGCGCATGCTTTCGACCGGATCGCGCCAGAAGCGATAGGAAACGAGTATACGGTATTCGGCACGATGGAGAAGAAAGTTTGGAAGCAAGGGGTGGGCGGAAAGGGTCAGTCGCTCGATGAATCGCTGCGGCATATCGCGGAGTTCTCGAAAGTGCTTACCCTTGAAGTGGAGCCTGGTGGATGGTATCCCGCTAAGAAAGAACTTCACAAGCGAGGCTAAACTAGAGGCTAAGAACCCTACAGCGCCTTCAGCAGTCGCTTCGCTTCCCGGTACTGCGGGAACTGTTTCTCCTCCGCCCGAAACTCGGCCGAGTGGAAGCAGCGGCGGCTCCGCTGATGCACCACCGGGTGCTTGACGTGGAGCATCTCGTGATACAGGAGGTATTCGACCAGGAAGCGCGGGACCTCCGGCTGGTCGAACAACCGGCTGACGACGATGGCGTTATGGACGGGGTCGTAATGGCCCAACAAGGCGCGGGCGGTCGAGCGGCTCCAGCTCAGGCGCGGACGCTCCAACTGCCCGCCGAAGAAGCGCTGATTCAGCTCGTCAAAAATTTCTTCGAGATGGAAATGGTTCCCTTGCGGCAAATCGAGCCACTTGCGCCCTCGCGCGCGGCGGACGGCGTGCGCCTGCCGGCGGACGGACCGACGGTTCAGAAACTGCCGGTAGCGGAGTTGGTATCGCTTGGGGATCGGTTTTCGATAGAGCTTGGCGATCAGGATAAACGCGATCGCTTCCACGACCGAGCGCGGAGCGCCCTCCAGCATGTCGGAGAGCCCCACCACAATCCGGCCGTCCCGCACCCGGATGAAGTTGTTGATGTCCGCGTAGGGACGAAACTGCACTTCGATCTCCGGAGCCGGTGTCCGCGGGCGCAGCGCCCGAAATGCTTTGTGGAAGATTTCAATAGCGGGGTGGGTGATCTCCGTCTGCGGTTCACTCATCTCGAAATTGAATTTCGCCCACTCCTCTCTGCTCAGGGTTTCCGTTACGCTCTTCATCGGACCGGGCGGCGTCGGCGAGGCGGTCCTTCCTCGGCGGGCGCCGGGGTACTTCCGGGGTCGCTTTCCCGGGGATTCTCTCGGGTCTGGCGCGGCGGCGTCGCCGGCAGGCGGGGCGGCTCGCGCCCGAGCACCTCGGGAAACGCGCCCTTCTTGGTGTCCGCCACGATCTCTTCGGTCACGGCAATGGCTTCCTCGAGCGTGAAGTGGTAGTCGTCATAGCCGGGCGAATTCTCCGAAGCGAGCGATTGCAGGTACGTCAGAAAGGCGTTTTCCCGCACCTCCGCTTCCTTCAAATCCTTGTCCCGGAGCGCCCGCTTTTCCCGGCCGTCCTCGACGGTAACTTCCAAGGCTTCGAGGATCGAAGTATATTCCCGGAGATACTTCTGAACGCCGCGTCCCGCTCCCGGTTTCTTGGCCGCCAGGTTTTCCTTGATGCCGTCGAGCCGCCGTTGCGCAAGGTCGAGATACAGGACGACGCGCTTGTCGGGCTCCTGCTTGTCCCGGACCTCGTCCACCTCGCCGGGCGTGAGGAAATC
>CAYWWM010000442.1:0-3105 GCA_964461735.1 uncultured Solibacteraceae bacterium
GCCCTCCCGCCTTCCAGGCCGGCACTCCCCGGTTGCTCTTTGAAGGGAAGTACGAGAGACGGAACAATGAGACGAATTTCGATGTCTCCGCCGACGGCCAACGCTTCCTGATGGTCAAAGCGGATGAGCAGCAAGGTCAGGCCGCCATCCAAATCCACGTGGTGCTGAACTGGTTCGAGGAACTGAAGCGGCGCGTTCCCGCGCCGCGGTGAGTGGTGAATGGTGAGTGGTGAGTGGAAAAAAGAAGTCAAGAGTCAGGAGTCAGAATAAAAGAAGCCTTCCGCTAACGGCGTCCGTAGTCCCCACTCACCATTCACTACTCACTACTCACCGCTTTGGCCCGCTCCCTCACGGTCGCGGCTCTGATATCCACGTGGTGCTGAACTGCGACGGCTTTTGCGCGATCAACTGCGCCACGCCGCGATCTTTTACGATCTCCTGGTACGCGAGCACCCGAAAATCGCGGAAGGCTCCGAGCAGCTCTTGCGGCCGCAGCAGGTGCAGCGGATGGCGCGGGCGGCCGGGAAACCGCAACTGTTCGGTGGTATAGGTCTTGTAGACGAGGAAGCCGCCGGGCCGCAGTGCGGTCCGGATCTGCGGGAATAGCTCCCGCTGCAAGTAGAAGAAGCAGAGAATCAGGTCGAACCGTTCGGCGGGAAGCTGCGCCGTCTCGAGGTCCTGGCAGAAAAGCTGCAACCGCACGCCGCGCTTTTGTGCCAGTGCCTGCGCCGCCCGAAGACCTTCGAGCGAGATATCGCAAGCCGTCACTTCCCAGCCGCGCTCGGCCAGATAGACCGCGTTTCTTCCCGCGCCGCAAGCCAGTTCAAGGGCTTTTGCCCCTGCTTGCGGCCCTGCTTTTGGCCCCGCCTGGGGCCCCGCACTCGGGCCAGCCTTTGGATTTTCCTGCCAAGCTGGATGCCGGTCGGGCGGGAGCGCGTCGAGGTATTCTTCGAGCTGCGTCAAGAAGGGGTCCGGCTGCTCGCCGGCGTGGTCGCCGCTGCGAAACCGCTCATCCCATGCCTCTCGCTCCTGCCGGGACATGGCTGCATCTCATCGGCCCAGCCGCGCGCTTTGCGCCTGCTGCGAGGACTGCGTGGCGAGCCAGCCGAGCAAGGCGCGGAGGGCGCGGCCGCGATGGCTGCGCGCCAGCTTCTGCTCGGGCGAGAGCTGCGCGAAGGTCTTCTCGCTCTCCAGGTCGAGGAAGAGCGAATCGTAGCCGAAGCCCCCTTCGCCGCGGGGCGCGGTCAGAATCCGCCCTTCGGCCGTGGCCCGGAACTGGGTCAGCAGCTCCCCGCGCCGCGCCACCGCCAACTCGCAGACGAACACCGCTGTCCGCATCGAAGTCGGAACGCCGCCCATCAGGACCAGGAGCTTGGTGCGGTTGTCGGCGTCGGTGGCGCCCGGCCCGGCAAACCGGCGGGACTTGACGCCCGGGGCGCCGCGCAGCGCGTCCACCTCGAGCCCTGAGTCATCGGCGAAGACCAGTCCCTCGGCGAAGCGGCTGTAATGCACGGCCTTGCCCTTGGCATTGTCGGCGAAGGTGCGCGCCTCCTCCGGGCAGGGCGGCAGACGCAAGAAGTTGGGAATCGGCTCCGCCGTCCATGGGTCATTCGGGGGGTCGTTCGGGGGCTGGCCCGGCGCGTCACCCTTCGGGGCAGCCAGACGGACGCCCAACTGAAACTCGGCGATCTTTCCGGGATTCGAGGAAGCGATCCAAATAACAGGCAAGGTGAATATCAGTCCTGCAAGAAAACTGGCGGTTCAGCTTGTTCCTGCATCTTGAGCAAAAAGCTGAAGCGCGGTTTGGGGCTTCCGACGCCCCAGCGGTTGACCGTCCATTTCGTTCGCAAATACTTGGCGTCCGGCGCGTCCTGCAAATCGAGCAGGAGCTGTGACACGCCCTGATAGAACTTTTGCGGAAAAGCGAGCAGCGGCTTGGCGCCCCACTGCTGGCCGTCGGCCGAGCCCCACACGCTGACGTCGAGCGACTGCTGCTCGAGAATCCGCGTGACCGCGAGCGTCAGCAGCAGCGTCTTGCCGGCGCTTTCGCCGACGGGAATCGCTTCGCCCTCGCCGTTGGCCTCGACCGTGATCTCCGGAACCAGGAATCCATCGAGCATTGTTCCTATCACTCCAGACACAAAAGTCGTTTCCTTAAACTTGCAATACTACCATATGCCGCCCAGCGGCAGGAATTCCGCATTCGGGAGAAACACCTCCACTGCGCATCCTGAGCGGCCGATCCCCCGCGGCAGATCACCGCACACCGGACGCTTTGCCTGCCACGGCTGCATTCGCCGCCGCCATTTCATACCCCTTTGCCGCGTAATACATGGCATTGTCGAAGAACTGGTTGATCTTGCTGCCGAGTTCCTGTTCGGCATAAATCTCGAGCGCCGTGCCGGCCAAGCCGCGCGTGCGGACGAAATCCAGCAAATGGTACTTGGTCAACAGCACCGCGTAGATTAACTCGTGGAGCGGCGTACCCTCTTCGAAACGCCGTACGCCCAGAGCTTCATAATGCCCGCGGATCTCCTCGTCCGGCTTCCCTCCCATCCATGCCCCCAGTTCCTTGTAGACGGTGTACACGCGGTCATGGATTTCCGCATCCGAGAAACGGCGATAGGCAGGGGTTCGGGAGTGCGTTTTCAATTTCCCGATGAGGCCGCTCATCAGGTCTTCGGCGTGATCCTGAATCATCTGAATGAGGCGGTCGGAAAGCATAGGGCACCTCCTCCTTCCTTGGTAGCAATTGTACGCCGAATTGCCGGATGGGGGAACCCGGCTCCCCTCACACCAGCGGTTGGAAGCCGTGATCACTGTCCACTTTTGTGTTCGCTATCCGCTAATCACTATTCACTATCCACTGTTGTTGCCATCGGCGCAATCTGCGGATAGAATGTTCTGGATTCTCTGTGACTTGAAGAAGAAGTCCGGAGACGGAAGTCAGCAGAAAACAGGAGTTGGGTGGTCTCTTCTAACACCTAGCACCTGACACCTGACACCTACTTATGCCTCTCGCTCCCGGCACTTGGTTGAACCACTATCAGATTCTCGCCCACCTGGGCACGGGCGGCATGGGCGAAGTGTATCGCGCGCTCGACA
>CAYWWM010000443.1:0-3089 GCA_964461735.1 uncultured Solibacteraceae bacterium
CCGGAAGGGGTGTTTACGCCGCCCTTGCCGGATCTGGCCTACCACGGCAGAGGGGATGACCCGACCGTGGCCAACATCAGCATCGGCGGCCCGTACAACGCAACCGGAGCGGGCGAGACGCCGAGCCGCAAGAGGATTTTCGTGTGCCAGCCCACCAGCGTCCAGGACGAGCCGCGCTGCGCCCGGGAGATTCTCTCGACCCTCGCCCGGCGCGCGTATCGCCGGCCGGCCACCGAGGGAGACGTCCGCGCCTTGTTCACTCTCTATGAGGATGGACGGAAAAACGGGGGGTTTGAGGCCGGCATTGCGATGGCGGTTCAGAAAATCCTGGTTTCGCCGGAGTTTCTGTTCCGCATCGAACGCGATCCCTCGAACGCTGGGCCGAATTCCGCCTATCGCCTGAACGACCTCGAACTGGCTTCCCGCCTGTCGTTCTTCCTCTGGAGCAGCATGCCCGACGACGAGCTGCTCGACGCAGCGGTGCGCGGCCGGCTGCGGGACCCGGCGGCTTTCGAACAGCAAGTGCGCCGGATGCTCAGCGATCCGCGCTCGCGGTCGCTGGTGAAAAATTTTGCCGGGCAGTGGCTGTTCCTCCGCAATATGCGCCTGATCCAGCCGGACGTGGAGACGTTTACCGATTTTGACGAAAATCTGCGCGAGGCGTTCCAAACCGAGACGGAGATGTTCATCGAAAGCATGCTGCGCGAGGATCGCGGCGTGACCGACTTGTTGACGGCGGACTACACGTTCCTGAACGAACGGTTGGCGCGGCACTATCAGATTCCAAACGTGTACGGAAGCCACTTCCGGCGCGTGACGCTCGGCGATGAAACGCGGCGAGGCTTGCTCGGGCAGGGAAGCATCCTGACGGTGACGTCGTATGCAAACCGCACCTCGCCGACCCTGCGCGGCAAGTGGGTGCTCGAGAACATCCTGGGCGCTCCGCCGCCGCCGCCGCCGCCCAACATCCCTTCCCTGCGGCCGACCAATGATTCGGGGAAGGTTCTCTCGCTGCGCGAGGCGATGGCGCAACACCGCACCAATCCCGTCTGCGCCACGTGCCACGCGCGCATGGACCCGATCGGGTTTGCGCTCGAGAACTTCAATGCGATCGGGAGGTGGCGAACGACCGATGCGGGCACCGTGATTGACCCATCGGGCTCGCTTCCCGACGGCGCTCAATTCAGTGGTCCGGCGGAGCTCCGCAAGATCCTGATGCGGCGCCCCGAAGAGTTTGTCACGACGGTTACGGAAAAGCTCCTCACCTACGGTCTGGGCCGGGGAGTGGAGTATTACGATATTCCGGCGGTTCGCAAGATCGTGCGGGAGGCGGCTCCCGGCGGGTACCGCTGGTCCTCGATTGTGGTGGGGATAGTGAACAGTACGCCATTTCAGATGAGGAGGTCAGAACAGCCATGATGATTTTCAAGAAAGCGATCCCGCGGCGCACGTTTTTGCAGGGGGTCGGCGCCACCCTGGCGCTGCCGCTGCTGGACGGAATGGTCCCAGCGATGGCAGCGGTGGGAGACTCGAAATCGGCCACTCGCCTGTCCTTTGTCTATGTCCCGAACGGGATCATCATGGACAGGTGGACTCCCGCGACGGAGGGCGCCGGCTATGAGATGACCCCGATTCTGGAGCAGATCGCTCCATTTCGGGACAACATGCTCGTGATGAGCGGGCTGGATTGCAAGAATGCCAACCCGCAACCGGGCGAAGGCGGCGGCGACCATGAACGCGGCAGCGGCGCATTCCTGACGGGCGCTCATCCGCGCAAGACCGCCGGCGCGGACATCCACGCTGGCACTTCGCTGGACCAGATCGCGGCCAATGAACTGGGCAAGCAGACCGAGCTGGCCTCGCTCGAGGTCACGCTGGACTTCGCCGAGTTTGTCGGCGGGTGCGACCCCGGCTACAGTTGCGCCTATACCAACACGCTCTGCTGGCGGAGTCCGACCACGCCGATGCCGATGGAGAACAACCCCCGTGCGGTATTCGAGCGCCTGTTCGGGTCGAGCGACACCACCGACCCGGCCGCGCGGCTCGAACGCATCCGGAAAGACCGCAGTATTCTCGACGCGGTCAGCCAGGATGTGGCGCGTCTGGTGACGGGGCTCGGCACGGCCGACCGCCGCAAGCTCACCGAGTATCTGGATGCCGTTCGGGATGTGGAACGCCGCATTGCGAAGGCCGAACAATCCAGCTCGCAGGAGCTGCCGACGTTCGCGCGGCCCGTGGGAATCCCGGACACGTTCGAAGAACATTACAAGTTGATGTCGGATTTGCAGGTGCTGGCCTTCCAGGGCGACAAGACCCGCGTCATCACCTTCCTGGTGGCCCACGAGCAGAGCACGCGGCCCTACCCCGAGATCGGGATCGCGGATCCGCACCACCCCTTGACGCACCACTCCGGCAATCAGGAGAAGATCTCCAAGGTGGTCCAGATCCAGACCTATCACGCCAAGATGTTCTCGTATTTCCTCGAGAAGATGCGGTCTACGCCGGACGGCGACGGCAGCCTGCTCGACCATTCCATGATCGTCTACGGCGGCTCGATCAGCGACGCCAACGTGCACAAGCACGAGGACCTGCCGATCCTGCTGGTGGGCGGTGGCAATGGCCGGTTCAAGGGAGGCCGCCACGTGCGGTATCCCAAGGACACGCCGGTGGCGAACCTGTTCTTGACGCTGCTTGACAATCTGGGCGTCCGCAAGGAAAGCTTCGGCGACAGCACGGGGCATCTCACCGTTTAGTGGCGGTTGCCGAAGGCCTTTTTCAGCTTGCGTCCCTCTCCCCTGGCCGCCCGGGGGAGAGGGATTTGTGCATGCATTTGCTCTGCTTACAAGAAGCCGGTTCCTCATCCCGGCTTCGTTCGCCGGACCTTGGAATGACAAGCGGGAGAAGGATGGATCCTATGAACATCAAAGCAAAGATTTTGTGCGGCTGGATGCTGCTCGCGGCCGCCGGCTTGGTCGCCGCGGTCGGGGACCTCGAGCTGCTGGACGCGGTCCGCAAGGGAGACCAACAGGCCGTGCGGTCTCTCATCGGGCAGCGCGCCGATGTGAATGCGGCGCAGCCGGATGGCTCCA
>CAYWWM010000444.1:0-3088 GCA_964461735.1 uncultured Solibacteraceae bacterium
ATTCCCGCAGCGCGGGCCAGCTCGACCACGCGGTCGTAGCCCACCATCTGCGCGATCTTGACCGTGCTCACGTTGAGCGAGCGCGCCAGCGCATAGCGCAGCGTCACCGGCCCGTAGTATTCATGGCCGTAATTGGCCGGTTCGTAGAACCTGCCTCCCTCGTAGACGAAGGTGGTCGGCTCGTCGTTGACCTTGGAGATCGGAGTCCAGGGCGGGCCGACCGGCCTGCGCAGCCCGGTATCGAGCGCCGCGGCGTAGACGAACGGCTTGAACGCCGAACCCGGCTGGCGCAGCGCCAGGGCGCGGTTCAACTGGCTGCGGCCATAGTCGCGCCCTCCGATCAACGCTTTCACGGCGCCGGTGTGCGGGTCCACCACGATCAGGGCCGCTTCCACCGGCGGCGCCTGCTCTTGCCCCTGCGTGCTGCCTGCGTGGCTGCGCGGCCGGCGCATCGTCTCCAGGCGTGCGTCTACTTCCTCCAGGCCGACCCGCATGGCTTCGGCGGCGGCCCGCTGCAGGCGCAAATCGAGCGTTGTATAAATGCGGAAGCTCCGCGAGACCAGGTCTTCTTCCGAGTACGTGTCGAGCAACTGGTCCTTGACCAGGTCCACGAAGTACGGGGCCTCGCTGGCGACCGTATAGGTTGGGGCAACCTCGATGGGCGTCGCGGCGGCCTCCGCCTGCTCCTGCGGCGTAATGGCCCCGGTTTCGGCCATGGCGGCCAGCACCTGGTTCCGCCGCCGCACGGCCGCGTCCATGCTGCGGTACGGCGAGTAGAGATTCGGTCCCCGGATGATCCCCGCCAGGAAGGCCGCCTCGGCGAGCGTCAGGCTGCTCACGTCCTTGTTGAAATACGCCTGGGCCGCTTCACCAATCCCGCTGATCCCGAAACTGCCCCGCTGGCCGAGATAAATCTTGTTGCAATAGTATTCGAAAATCTGCTCCTTGCTCAGGCGGCGCTCGAGCTGGAAGGTGACCATGGTCTCGGCGAGCTTGCGCTTCCAGGTCCGCTCCGGGGTGAGGAACAGCATGCGCGACAACTGCATCGTCAACGTGCTGGCGCCCTGTCGGATGCTGCCGCTCGTGAGGTCCACATAGGCCGCCATCAGGACGCGCGGGATGTCCACGCCGCGGTGTTCGAAAAACCGCCGGTCCTCGATCGCCAGAACCGCGTTGATGACGTGCGGGGGCAGATCAGCGTAGCCGACCAGGCGCCGCTTTTCTCGCGTGCTGTCAAACAGGCTCGTGACGAGCAGCGGCTCCAGGGAGTACTCGCTGCGCGAGAAGAGGTCTCGGTCGGAGACGATGCTGTTGAGCACGCCTTCGTAGAAATGCAGGTCGGCGGTTTCGGCAGAGAAGTAGGATTCCGGGCCGGGAACGATTCGGATTCCCCCGGGAAGCCGCTGGTACCAACCCCGCGGGTTGTCCCTCTCCTCCGTGTAACCCGCGCGCCGCAGGTAGGAAGAGACGCTGTCGGGAGTCGCCGCCTGGCCCAGGCGGAGCACTTCCGGAGCCGCGTAGACTTGGGAAACATTCGGGAAGACGGGACTCCGCAGGCGCTCGTCAATCAGGCGGGAATAGCGGACGTAGTAGAAGGTAATGGCGGAGGCGCCGCCGACCACTCCGATGGCAAGCAGGGAAAGGACCGCCAGCCCGAGGGGACGAAACAGGGTTGACAGCCACCTGCCCCGCCGAATGACTACGCGCATGGCTTCCGTGCTCCGCTGCCTCTTCCTACCGGGCGGTGATGTTGCGATTGCCCGCCGCCGGCGCAAACTTCAAGACCACCTGCCGAGCCAGCAGATTCACAGGCACCTCATAGGTAATCGCGATGTTCACCGATCCCCCGCTCTTCTGCGCGATCACCTGGCGGTCGGTGACCTGAATACCGAGGTCGGAAGCTTGTCGCATGACCTGTCGCTTCAATTCCTGATCGGTAATCTGGGAATAGGTGGCAGTCCGGGCGATGTTGTCAATGGAATCCTGGAGCTGGTAGTTGGCGATGTAGGGAGGCAGGAGCCGAATCGCCGTAAAGACGGTTCCGACGACGATCACCAAACCCAGGATCGTCGAGAAAGATATGAACCCGCGCTGGCTGCGGTTTCGAGGCGTCATCGCAGTTCTTTCACCGTTCATTGGCCTTCACCCCCGCTGCGGCGTTCCCCCCGCTCTCTGCCGGAATCCCTTGCCCGGCAGCGGCCGCGGAGGAATTCGCGTACGTTGTATATTTTACCATCTGCATCCTGCCCCTGTCGAGCGGTCCCGAACCGTGGTTCCTTTTTTGCAAACAGTGAGCGAATGGACCCCATGTAGCGTCTCCGGCGGCGAGGTCTGGCCCGGGTCAAGTTGCCGCCCTTTTGGGAACGGTTTAGTATAGCTGGCATGAGTAACCCAACGCAGGCCCCCTCGGGAAAGAAAAAGGCTGCGAGCGACAAGATCACGCCGCGCGGGCAGGACTTCGCACGCTGGTACCAGGACGTCATCCTCCAGGGGGACCTGGCCGAGGCGGCCGAGGTCGTGAAGGGGTGCATGGTCATCAAGCCGCACGGCTACGCCGTGTGGGAGACCCTGCAAGCCGAACTCGACCGCCGCTTCAAGCAAACCGGCCACAAGAACGCCTACTTCCCGCTGCTGATCCCGGAGAGCTTCCTGCGGCGCGAGGCCGAGCACGTGGAAGGATTCTCCCCGGAACTGGCCGTGGTCACGATCGCGGGCGGCGAGGAACTCGAAGAGCGCTACATTATCCGGCCGACCTCGGAGACCATTATCGGGCATTTCTTTGCGCGCTGGATCAAGAGCTGGCGCGACCTGCCGCTGCTGCTCAACCAGTGGGCCAACGTGGTGCGCTGGGAGCTGCGCACGCGCCTGTTCCTGCGGACCACGGAATTCCTCTGGCAGGAGGGCCACACGGCGCACGCGACCGAGCAGGAAGCGCGCGAAGAGGCCGTGCGGATGCTCGACACCTACGCCGACGTCGCCGAGAACGTCATGGCGATGCCGGTGATTCGCGGCGTCAAGACGCAGGCGGAGAAATTCGCCGGCGCGGTCAAGTCGTACTGCATCGAAGCCATGATGCAGAACGGCCTGG
>CAYWWM010000445.1:0-3088 GCA_964461735.1 uncultured Solibacteraceae bacterium
CAGCCGTCAGCGCCAGAAACCAATACTGGATGCCGATGACCTTGTGATCCATGCTAAAGATATACTTGCGGATAAAGCCCTGCGGGGCGTGATGGACCGCATGGGCGCCTGCTGCGTGTGACATGGCTGATTTCTCCCCCGAATGCTGGGCTGCCCGCCCGCAGCCCAGGAAAAGTCCCCCCACCTCGTTTCAAAAAGCCTTGGATGACCGCCTAAGATAGCTTTTCAATCAACTCCTAACTTAACTAACACCTGACACCTAACACCTGAAACCTGTTCTATTGCGGCGGCGCGTTGTCCCGGAGCCACTGCTCGAACTCCTCCGGCGTCTTCACCTGGAGAAAGCTCCGCATTTGGTAGTGCCCGAGGCCGCACAGCTCGGAGCACGGAATTTCATAGTTGCCGGTCTGGGAAGCCGTGAAATGGAGCCGCGTCTCCAAGCCCGGCACGGCGTCCTGCTTGAGCCGCAATTCCCGCACGAAAAAGTTATGAGTCACGTCTTTCGAACGCAGAACCAGATCCACCTGCCGGTCTACCGGGATGGCTATCACCGGCATCACCACGTCGTCTCGAGAGGACGGATCGTTGGGATCGAGTCCCAACGGATTGCCGGCCGATTCCTTCATCAGCTCCGGGAGCGTCCGGCCAAACTGCCCGTCCGGCCCCGGGTAGCGCGCCCACCAGCTAAACTGCTGCCCCCAGAATTCCACGCGCAACGCGTCGGCCCGGGGCGCTTCCGTGTGCGCTTGCTGCCAGATATGCTGGCCGATCAGCACCAGCCCCACGAACAGCACCAGAGCCCCCGATGTCCAGGTCACTTCCATCGTGGCGTTCCCGTGCGAATAACTGGCCTTTCCCCCTTGATCGCGGTAGCGAAAGACGACATAAGCCAGCCCTAATTGAGCCAAGAAGAATACGATCCCCATGGCCGTCATGGTGAGCATGAAATGGCTGTCGTAGGCCTCTCCGTATTCGGAGATGAACGGCGGCATCCACCAGGTCTTGGCTGCAAAGAAGTAAATCGAAATCAGCGTGATGACTGAGATGGCCAGCGCCAGAAGAAGCGCCATAGCTTGGAAGCTCCTGTATGCATTCGGTTTGGATTGCGTTCGGCCGCCCCAAGGAGCCGCCAAACCAACTACCATACCACAAACGACCGGGAGCCGGAGAAGAAAAAATAGGTAGGTGTTAGGCGTCAGGTGCTTGGTGCCAGCTCTCCCGCGAGCAACGGAAGAAAGAAGAACAACCCCGCCGGGCGACAGAGTGGAATTTGTTTTCTTCCGCCCTTCCGGGGCTTCCAGGATCCCTCGTCTCCGCTAATACGGGGCTTACGCGGAGCGCGCAACGCCGACGGGTTCAACCCGTCTGGGGAACCGCGCGCTCACGTCCAGGCCGAACACCCGGCGGGCGTTTTCGCCCAGGATGTTGCGCTTGGCCTGCTCGGAGAGGAACGGCAGCTCGGAGATGCGGCTCGGCAGGTCCATGTCCCAGTGCGGGTAGTCTGACGACCACATCAGTTGCGTTTCAGCCTGGACCATCCGGAACGTCGTCTGGAGAATGCTCAGGTCGTCGGGCACCTCAAGCGGCTGCGTGGTGTAATACATGTCGCGCATGTAGTCGCTCGGCAGCTTCTTCAGCCCAGGGCACTCTGAGCTGCGCATCTTGTAGCTGTGATCGAGGCGCTGCATCAGCCACGGAATCCAGGCGATCCCGGACTCGATCCAGATGACTTTGAGTTTCGGGAAACGCTCCGGCAGGGCGTTCACCACCCAGTTGGCGCACGGAATCGCGTTGAAGAGCGTAAACCCGAAGCCGTGCGCCACGAGGAACTTGTTGGTTGTGGTAAACATACGGTCCATCCAGTTATAGGCCGCATGAAACGCGAGCGGCTTGCCCATTTCTTCGAGCAGCGCGTAGGTCTTCATGTAGGCGTTCTCGTAGACCGCCTTGTAGCGCACGCTGGTCACCAGAAACCCGACCACGCCCTGGCGGTCCCCGAACGCCTTCACGGTGCGATAGGCGGCGTCGGGATCGTTGAACGGCAGGTAGGGCATGGCGAGGATGCGCGGCTCATGAGCCAACACGACCTCCGTGATCCAGCGGTTATACGCCCAGGCAAGCTGGTTCTCCGTGTCGCCCTCCGGGTGCAGTCCCAGCGAGAGCATCGGCGTGGGGAAGAGCAGCCCGTAGTCCACTCCCATCGCGTCCATGGCGCGGAGCGTCAACTGCGTGGGGCGGCGCCCGTTGCCCACGTCGGTCTTTTCCGCCTTGCGCAGCGAATAGCGCGTGACCCGCCCCGAGAGGTTCTGCTCGCCGACGCGCGGCGGCAGCAGCGACGTTACCACGCCCGCGCCAATCGAAGTTTCCAGTTTGGCCTGCTGCTTGAGCACCGGGTCCTCAATAAACTCGACGATCTCACGGATCGAGTCTGTCTCGTAATGATGGCAGTCGGAATCAACGATCAGAATATCCTGGAACCGCTTCTCGTCCCGCTGCCGGGCGGCGTGGGCGAGAATCTGAGAGGTGTCGGCCTCCGCCAGGTCCATCGTGTGCAGATCGCTGACCGGAAACTTCATACCCTCCCCCTTATGCCCTCATCCCGAGGAAACCTGGGCTGTCATCCTGAGCGTAGCGAAGGAGCTGCTTGGAAGGACGCTGCGGGCAAACTCAGCGGCGAGCGACCTGCACTATCTCTCCTTAGGCCAGGACGAAAACCTTCCCGTCCTTCTCCACCACTTCGAACTTTCGCAGCCGGATTCTCCGGTTGACGACGTACTCGCCGGTCTGGAGGTCGTACTCCCAGGCATGCCACGGGCAAACGATGTGCCACTCGTTGTAATTGAACGCCCGGCGCTCGAACGTGCGATCCTCCGCGATCACCTGCTCGACCTTCGGCATCAGCAGCCCTTCGCAGGCCGGTCCGCCCTGGTGGTGGCAGAGGTTTTCGTAGGCGTAGAGCTTGCCCTCCACGCGGTACACTCCCACCTCGGTAGAGTCCACGGCAACGATCTTCCGTGCTCCGTCGCTCAACAGCGCGCTTTCCGTGATAAAGAATTCTCGTTTCGCCATACGCCAACCAAAGAAAAAG
>CAYWWM010000446.1:0-3087 GCA_964461735.1 uncultured Solibacteraceae bacterium
GCGAGATCACGGCGATGTCGGTGGTGCCGCCGCCGATGTCCACGATCATGTTTCCGGACGGCTCCGTGATCGGCAGGCCGGCCCCGATCGCCGCCATCATAGCCTGCTCCACCAGATGCACCTCGCTCGCCTTCGCGCGGTAAGCGGAGTCCTGCACGGCCCGCTTTTCGACCGGCGTAATCTCGGAGGGAACGCCGATCACGATGCGCGGCCGCACCAGCATTTTGCGGTTATGGGCTTTGCGGATGAAGTAGGTCAGCATCCGCTCGGTGATCTTGAAGTCGGCGATCACGCCGTCGCGCATCGGCCGCACCGCGACAATATTGCCCGGTGTGCGCCCCAGCATCTCTTTGGCCTCTTTGCCCACGGCCTCCACCTCGTTCGTGTTCTTGTTGATGGCGACGATCGAAGGCTCATTCACCACGATCCCTTTGCCCCGGGCGTAGACCAAGGTATTGGCGGTCCCGAGGTCAATGGCGAGATCGCGCGAAAAGAGGCTGAAAAACGAGTTGACGTTAGCGGACACCTGGTGCCGTTCCCCCGTTCCGTTTCTTTGGCGGGTTGCGTCCGGTCATTGGATGGTGATCGTCTGCCGGAGGGTCGCGAGCTTGCCTGCGCTGTTCTGTGCGGTGATGGTAATGCGGTTTGGACCCGTGTTCGGAAGCGGCTGAGTGAAGTGCTTGAAGGAGCCGTTGGGCGCCACGTTGAAGACCGGTTCGTTGTTGACCAGCACGGTCGCGCCCGGCTCGGTCCGGCCGATGATCTCGATGACCTTTCCGTGCTGCACGTAGCGGTCCACGAGGAGAAGAATTTCCCCTTCGTTGGCCTGCCGAATCACGGAAAACTGGCTGGGTTCGCTCTCCTGGCTTTCTCGACGGTTGGAATCCACCGAAGTCACGGTCCAGTAATAGTCTCCTTCTCGCAGCGAGGGGAGCCGCACCGAAGTGGAGCGAAGCGTCCGGTCAACGGCCAGGGTCGCAAAGATGGGAGAGGGGGAGATCTTCAGGCGGTAGGAGTCGGCCGTGGCCACGGCCGACCACGTAAATTCGACCTCGGCCGTCTGCCCTTCCCGGACTGCCACCGGAGCCATGTTGGCGGGCGTCAGGAGAGCGGGGGGGGCCACCACGTCCCGCTTTTCCAGGCGGCTGCCCGCGCCGCCGAAGCTCGCCTGCTCGTACTCGCCGAGTTCGACCCGCTCGCTGCCGCGCCGGACTTCCGCTCCTCCTCGGGAAACCAGAATCTGGTGCTGGTTCGTGTCGGGGTTATTGCTCACGACCGCGCGGCTCCGGTTCCGGATGCTTGCCTCGGCATCCGCGATCAACACCCGCGATTCTCCCGTCACGGGCGGAGTGGAGAGGTCCACCACGCCGGAGGTCACCTGAACGGCCACGCGGGAGGCGGCCCGGTCGTCGGGAATCGAGTTTTCCTCAATCACGATCAAGGTGTTCGGCTTCACGACGTAGAGCGTGCCGTCGGCGAAGGCGATCCGAGCCACTCCGTCTGCCGCCGTCTGCACTACGTCTCCTTTGTCCAGGCTCATCTCAAAGCTGGCGGCGCTCCATTCGACCTCGTTGGCCTTCCGAATCCGAACCCCCCCGTCCAGGTTCGTGAACCGGGCTTGCCGGGTCGCGGACGTGTCCACCGCATCCGCCCCGCTCTCATCGGAAAACATGCCGAGCAGGCTCGTCCGCCACTGCGGAAACAAGATCAGGAGAATGGCGCCCGTTGCCGCCAAGAGACCAATTCCCGCGAGCGCGACGGAGCGGTACCGGACCGTGTGCCAGCGGATCACTCCACCGGAGGTCTTTTCCTGCTCTCCCTTCGGGATCAGCGCATCGGGGATTTCAGGCATAGCTACACGTTCCCTATTCTACTGAGAATCTATCATATGCATCGGCGGCTGGCAATCCCTTCATGCGAATGACTCTATCATGAATCCTCCGCGCCACCTCTTCCGGGCCTTTGGCCTGCGGATACGCGGAAGGACCCTTCCGGGTATCTGCTCCCGGACGCGGTTGCCGGGCCGGGAAATTGGTTTATACTAGGCCCGCATGGTCGGCTCTCTCAAGAAGCTGCTGATCGGAAGCCCGCTCGAAACGGCGACTCTGCACGAGCAGCGCCTGAGCAAGAAAGCCGCGCTTCCGATTCTCGCCTCAGACAATCTTTCCTCGAGCGCCTACGCCACGGAGGAAATCGTGCGGGCGCTGCTGGCGGCTGTAGCCGTCGGAGTGGCCTTTCCCCTCTCCTATGCGATTCCCATTGCGCTGGCCATCGGCCTGCTCACCGCGATTGTCGCCATTTCCTACGGGCAAACGCTGTATATGTATCCGACCGGTGGCAGCGCCTACCGGGTTGCCAAGGAAAACCTAGGCACACTGCCTGCTCTCGTAGCCGGCTCTTCGCTGCTGGTGGACTACGTGCTGACCGTGGCCGTGAGCGTGGCTGCCGGCGTCGCGGCGATCACGTCGGCAGTTCCGGTTCTTTATGAGCATCGCGTCGGCCTCGCGCTGCTCACCATCGCCTTGATTCTGCTGGCGAACCTGCGCGGCATGCGCGAATCGGCGGCCGTGTTTGCGGGGCCCGTCTACGTTTTCCTCGGCTTCGCGTTTTTGCTGATCGTTGGCGGTTTGGTCCGCTACTTTTCCTCAGGCGTGGCCGTGGCGCAGCCTCTTCCTGCCGCAGCGGCGCCCGAGCTATGGAACGCCGCCGTGATGTTTCTGCTGCTGCACGCCTTCGCGTCCGGCTGTGCGGCCCTCACAGGGATCGAGGCAGTGGCCGACGGCGTGACCATGTTCCGTGCTCCGGTCGCGCGCAATGCCTCGATTGTCCTCTACGTTCTGGCGGCGCTCCTGACCACGCTGTTTTTAGGCATTACGGTGCTGTCGTACGGCTACGGCATCCAGCCGCGCGAGGGCGAAACCATGTTGTCACAGCTCAGCCGCGCCATCTTCGGACCGGGGGCTTTCTACTACGTCTTCCAGGCAGCCACGACCGCGATCCTGTTCCTCGCCGCCAACACCAGCTTCGCCGGTTTTCCGCTGCTCGGCTCCGTGATGGCCAGGGACCGTTTCCTGCCGCGCCAGTTGG
>CAYWWM010000447.1:0-3084 GCA_964461735.1 uncultured Solibacteraceae bacterium
TGGTGAAGACCGTGGTCCGAATGGAGTTCTTCTGCGAGATCAACTGCACCATCATCCCCTCGATGGGGAATCCCTTCGCGGAGCGCACAACCCCTCGCGCTCCCCCGAGCGGAACGCCGCTGCTCCGGGTCTGCGCGATTCCATCGGACGCCACGAACCCAATCAGGATCGCCAGCCAAACGCTCCACCGCATCTTGCTTCCACCGCGCTGCATAGATCCTCCTTCAAAGCAGTTTCGTCAGGGCACGACTTCAGTCGTGCCGGAAGACGAGGAAAATTATTCTCTCATCCTTGTCCTTGCGGCTTGAGCCGCTGAGGGGCTAGCAATTGCTGCCAGCAAACGGCATTCACCATAGGCAAAGACAACCCTCCGTGGCTAAAGCCACCTCCGACCTCACGTTTTCGGCATGGCTGAAGCCATGCCCTGACGCAAACGAAATCCAATTACGAACCGGTCGAATCCTCTCTTTATATTTCCGCCGTCTCAGAACATCAGCTTCAGGCCGAACTGAATCTGCCGTGAATCGGTCGACGTCTTGCGCAGCAGCGGAACGCCCGGGGACACAATGCCGTCCCGCGTGAACAGGTCATTGGACTGACTCGAGTTCCCGACCTGGCCTGGCTGGGCGAAGTTCACCCGATTCAGGAAATTAAAGAACTCCGCCCGGAATTGCAGGTTGAACTGCTCCCCGAGCTGCGTATTCTTGGTGAGTCCGATATCCCATGTCGCCAGGCCCGGTCCAATCAGGGTATTCCGCCCCAAGTTACCGACCTCCCGCGAATTCACGGAGCACAGCGGATTCCCCTGCGCATTGCGATTGGCGAGCTCTGCGCGACTATGGCAGCCGGGCGGCAGAAATGCGTCTGGCGTGATGTAACCTTGCGTGGTCCAGACCGACCGGTCCAGAACGATATTGTCCTGGTCAAACCCAGGAACCACGTTCGGAGAAGCGGCGCTAACGAGATCGGTCAGAAGTCGCGGGATGGCGGCCCGAACGGTAAACGGCCCCCCATCCTGGAGGGTGAGGATGCCCGTCATTTGCCATCCGGACACCAGTTTTCCCGTCACTCCGCTCATCCCCTGGCCAAAGGGCAGGTCGTAGGAGTAATTGGCGACGAAAGAGTTTTGCGCCTGGTAGCCGCTCAGGCCTCGGTTGGCGCGACGATCGTGCGCGTACTTCAACGAGCCGCCCCCGCCCGCGCCCACGTGGTTGCCGGTGTCGGAGCCGTCCACCTCGCTGATGGCCCGCGAAAACGTGTAGGCGATCTGCGCCTGGAGACCGGCGGAAAATCGCCGCTGGAGGGACGCCGTGAATCCGTTGTACCAGGCATCGGTGCTGCTCGCGACGTAGTTGATCTGCCGGTAGGCTGGATTGAACCCGGTCGCCCCCACGGGCAATTCAAGAGCGGTGCCGTTGAAATTGAGCAGCGGGAGATTGTAGTTTCCGAGCGCGGATAGATTCAAGCCCCGGCGGCCGCTGTATCCCAAGGTCACGACGTTGGCCTCCCCGATCTGCCGCTGCACGTTCAAGCTGTACTGCACGGCGTGCGGCGTGTCGAAGCCTTCAAACGGCACCGTGAAGATGTCCGACGAACCGGGAGTCGCCCGGGCCAATTCGTAAATCGGGATGGCATTGGGGAAGTTGTCGCGTAGCGGGGTATTAAACCTGCTACCCGATATCTGAAGCCGGGGAGAAAAGGTGAAGGAGTTCAGCGTGGTGACCGTGTAAATGGACGAGTCATTCGGTACGTAGAAGATCCCAAAGCCGCCGCGCACGGACGTATTCCCGCTCGTGCCGGGGCTCCACGCAAATCCGATGCGCGGGCTGAAGTTGGTCCAGGACCGGTTCTTCCAATACGGGTCGCCCAGGGTCGGCGCCGCGTCGAGGAGATTGCGCTGGTTGTCGAGCAGGCCGTTCACCTCCGTCGCCACTGTGTACGGTTCCCAGCGCAGACCCAGGTTCACCGAGAGATTCGGCGTGACCCTCCAGTCATCCTGGAAATAGAGAGCAAAGAACGTCTGCCGAATCCCGCGCTCGAAGATGCCGTATTGGGCAGGGGTGCCGCGAACGCGATCCGGCTGCGCCAGGAGGAATGCCTCCAAGCTCGGGAAACGCCATTCGCCGTAGGGGCGGAACGGTTGGATTGGGTTGTACTGCAACCGCTCGATCATGCCGCCAAACTGCATCGCGTGGTTGCCCCTCGTCCAGTTGATGTCGTCGTGGTACGCGAAGCGGTTCGTGGTATAGAAGGATCCGGGTCCTTCCGTATTGCGCAGCCCGGTTAAGATGCCCTGGATGCTCTCGAAGGCCGCCATGTCCGATTGGCCCGGAACCGAAATGGTTCCCGGCGGCGCCGGAGGAATAGCGTGGTCGGTCGCCGGAATCACGCGGTTGAACGAGAAGCGGAAGGTGCTCAACAGGGTCGGGGAGAAAATGTGAGTTTCCGAGAGAGTGAACAGCCGCGTTACCAGGTTCCCAACTTCAAAGCGGTCTGGCAACTCTCGGTACAATGACCGACTCGCATTCAGGCCCGTAAAGCGACCGAAGAGGGAATCTGAGTCAGAGAACTGATGATCCATGCGCGCCTGCCCAAAGTCCTCCCGGGTGGGCCGTCCGCCCACAAAGAAATACTCCTGGCTTCCGTTTCCGAAATTCTGTCCGTTGGGACTGGGATTCGGAAGGAGCTGGAGAAAGGGAACAATTTTGGGAGATACGGTGATCTGCGGCCGGCCGGGTAGGATGCCCTGCCGCGCGTTCAGGTCGGGAACGAAGGCCAAAGTGGATTCACTGTAAGCCTCCCGCAGTCCCTCGTAGGCGACGAAGAAGAAGGTCTTGTCGCGAAAGACCGGACCGCCCAAGGTGCCCCCAAATTGGTTGCGTCGCAAAGGCGGTGCGCCCTCCTTGTCAAAGAAGTTGCGAGCGTCCAGGCCGCTGTTGCGCAGAAACTCATAAACGCTGCCGTGCCACTCATTCGAGCCGGACTTGGTGACGGCGTTGAACACCCCGCCGAGCGCGCGCCCATAGGCTGCGCTGAAGGAGTTCGTCAGCATCTGGAATTCCCGCACCGTCTCGACTCCCGTAA
>CAYWWM010000448.1:0-3076 GCA_964461735.1 uncultured Solibacteraceae bacterium
GCGGCGCGGCGGCGGCTCCGCCCGCAGCGGATCGTCCCGATAGAACTTCCGGGCGTGGATCCAGCCGGGAACCAGCAGCCCGAGAAGGAGCATCGCGCCCCACACCCGAGCGAATTTCCTGGAACGATTCGTCATAGACAACTTGTGCGGGAAAACCTCGGGCGGGCAGCTACCACGCCCGGTCAATTCCCACGACCTCCACCTGGGCCGGCTGCTTCCGCACGTATACGGTTACCCGTTTCGTCGGATCACCTGCATGAATTTCTGCGGCAAAGTATTCCCCCGCCGCCGCGCTCGTGACGGCGCCCGGCACGGCGAGCGAAGTTTCGCCGGAGAGCGGCGTTTTGGTTTCCGCGTCATTGTCGAAGCGAAACCACTGGACCGTGTAATCCCTCGGGGTTGCCAGTTGATGCGTCACGCTGAGGTCTTCGAACGCCAGCCGGCCGCTCTCCACCCGGAAGCGGTCGAGAGGAAAGACCTTGGAGAAAAACGCCCGGCCGATCTTGTCGCGCCGGCGCATGAGGCACTCGACGATCCACGCTTCGGCCTCCGGGTCGCTGTACTGGCCCGTGCGGACGAGGGCACGAATCTCGTCGTCGGTGAACGCCATCACTTGTCTGGCCGCCCAGAACTCATCGTCGGGAAGCCGGTTCTCGAACGAGGGAATCGGATAGTTGGGCTTCCACCGTTCGGGATCGAACAGCTCCCATTCGAAGTTGCCGGCCGCCGGGAGCTTCGGATATTCGGCCCTGGCCCAGCGCGGCAGGTAAAACCCGAGAGAGAAAAGCTGCGCGGCCGCCGGCTTCATGGCAAACAGATATTCGTTGCCCGCGCGGGGGCTCTTGGCCACAAAGCTGTCGCTGCCCAGGGTGGCGCCGAAATCGAGCAGGTAATGCCGGAGGGCGGGGATGCCGTTTTCCTCGACGATCGTGTCGAGCGAATTGAGCGATTTCACGTCGTTATGGCCGAGCCACGCCGCGAACACGAACAATCCGCGCAGGTCGCGCCGATGCTCGTGCGGCACAATGTCGTTCGGGTCATCGCGGCGGGTCCCGTAGTAGCGGAAAGGCCCCAAAATTCTTCCTCGGATAAACAGGCTGGCGATTGCCCGATAACCCCGTTCCGGGTCTTGCGGCACGCGGAGCAGGATTTCCGCGATGTCCTGGCTCGTCATTTTCCGGTGATTGCCGTCGGCGTCCGTGAGGGTGGCGTTGGGAGCGACGGTCAGGCGTTCCGGCTGAAAATACAGGATGTAATTCTCCGGCACGTGGTAGCCGAGCGCGTAGAAAAAGTGGGAGGAGACCACGTCCGCCGCGGACGCCATTTCGGGATTGGTACGCGGATCGAACTTCACGATGTAGCGGCGCCCGCGCTCATCCTCGATGGTGAATCCCGGCGTCACGCCCTCGGTTTTGGCTGCGATGACCTTCAGGGGCCCGCTGGGAGAAGGCGCGTTGTCACGGCCCGGCCCACGGATCAATTCTTCGATCGTCATCCGCTGCTGATAATGTCGGCTCGTGTACCAGCTCGTGTCCAAAACTTCCCCGAGCGTGTTGACTCCCTGAGCCGGGAAGGGCCGCGATGCGGTGGTCCGCTCGCCGGGACGGAAGAGCGTGTGGTGAAAAAAATCGTAGTATTCGCTCAGCTTGCGGCTCAGGGCCGAAGTCACTGGCCTGGAGGGCGGAAGAGCTTTCAGAGGATCGTCCCGATAGAACTTCCGGGCGCTCAGTGGGTTCGCAGCCAGCAACAGCGCCAGGGCAGCGAGGAAGGCCGCCGCATTCGATCGGGCTGGAAATTTCGCTGCCATGGCTCACCTCGGAAATCTTCTCAGAATGCCGCTTGCGTGAGCGGGGCGCCCGCGGGGCCCTCGCTGAAAACGTTGTTGAACTTAACCCACACCTGGAATCCCTCGTGGCTGAAGCCCACGTCGGTCCGCAGGAACACATTGTTTCGGACGTTGAACCGCAAGCCGAAGCCCACCGAGCCTTCCAGGTCTTTGAAGTTCCACTGCGCGCGGCGCGGGAACACCTTGCCGGCGTCGGCAAACACGGCCATGTCCAGGCCGCTGAAGGTTTCCCAGCGGTATTCGCCGTTGAGCACGATCAGGTTGTCGTCGTAAAAGCGGAACGGGCGAAATCCCCGCAGATCGTCCGAGCCGCCGAGCATCGGCTGCAAATAAAACGGGACTCGCTGGCCGGCGTCCGCGAAGGTGAGCGTCGAACGGCCGCGCAGCGCGATCACGCGGCGCCGGTTGAAGAACGGGATGTACTGCTGAACTTCGATGTCCAGGCGCTCGAAATCATGCAGCGCGAGCGTCCGGTCGAAGTAGCGGTTGTACTGAACAAAGTAGTTGCCGCCGCTGCGCGGGCCTCCGGGGTTGTCGCGGAAATCATACTGCGCATAGAACCCGCTGCGGAAGAAATCCGCCTGCGTGTCAATCCCCACGGCCTCGGCGGGCGTGAAAACCTGCTCGGAGGAGACAAACCGTTCGTCGGTTCCCGGGCCGACGTTGACCAGCGCGTACCCGGCTGTGACGGCGAGGCTCAAATGGGGCAGCGGACGGATGCCGAACGTGCCGTTCCACTGCGTATCCTCCAGCCGGAAGTTGCTCCGCGAACCCTTCCGCGAGTCCGGCCCCGGACCGTAGTAGTTGACCTGAGGGTAGTTGCGATGGACCGCAGTCAGCTCCGCAAACAATGTTCCCCGCGCGACCGGCGGCACGCTGAACTGCAAGTCGTATTTCTGGTAGCCGCGGAAGGACATCTGCGCCGCGGCGCGGAACAGCGCGCTCTGGTCCCACAGGTCCCGCCGCAGGTATTCCGGACCCGCCGCGAAGCCGGAACCGCTCGCCAGGCCGCCCAGCTTCACGCGAAATCCGGCGATCCCCGCCGTAATGCGCTCCAGCACTTTCCGGTCGCGGATGTACACCAATCTGCGCTCGAGCGAGCTGGGGGTGTCCGGTTCGAGCGCTTGGGCTTTGCGGTCGCGCGCGGCCTCGATCTCCGCCGCCCGCGAGTCCACCTGCGCGGCGGCGGGAAGACTAAAGAACAAAACGGCAAGCAGGAGGAGCAGTGTC
>CAYWWM010000449.1:0-3059 GCA_964461735.1 uncultured Solibacteraceae bacterium
AAACCGGGACGCAAACCGATTGGGCTTCGCTTTGCTGTAATCGAAACGATATTCCGCGCGCATCGCATCCCTCTTCGCTCGCGACTTACTGGCGACACGCTTTTTCTTCATAGTCTATTCCACCACATCCAAAAACCCCACCGTATCGCGGTGCAAGCCCGTGAACCAGACGCGGTTCGGGCGGCTGTGGTCCACTTCGATGCGGCGGATCGAAGAGTTGCGCGTCGGGATCGGGTACTCGACGAAGGTCTTGGTGCGCGGGTCGAAGCGGGCGATCTGGTCCGCCATCATTTCATTCACCCAGATGAAATTGCGCGTCAGGTCCACGTCCACCGAGTAAGCGCCGGAGTGCTTTGTGGGCGTGGGATACTCGGTGATGGCGCCGGTGCGGTAGTCAATCATGGCCAGTTTCCCGACGCCGCCGAACTGCCCGAACCAGAGGTTGCCGTCGCGGTCGGCCTGCATGCGCCGCAGCACCGCGCCTTTGGTGGGGATGTCAATCTCGGTGATCTTGCCGGTCTTGGGGTCAATCTTGGCGACCTTGTCGGAGCGGCGCTCGGCGAACCAGACGACCTGGTCGGGGGCGATGGCCATGCCGTAGGGGTTCACGTTTTGCTTGGCGGCGACGCCGGCGGGGACGTCGTAGGCGGTCGTCTCCTTCGATCGCGGGTCCACGTGAAAAATCTGGTTGGAAGAAATCCCCGTGGCCCACACCGTCCCGTCGGGATGGAAGCGGATGGTGTTCAGATTGGCGCGCCCGCCCGGAGGCCGGGGCAGAAAGTAGCTCGTGAACTGCTCGGTCTTGGGATCGTACTGCACCAGTCGGTTCTGGCTGGAGTCGCTGAACCAGACGCGGTCCTGCGCGTCCACCTCGATGGCCGTGGCTTGGGCGTTTTGGCCGGGGACGGGGATGCGGCGATAGTCGAAGGTCTGCGGATCGAGGCGGCCGATGACGCCGTGCCCGCCTTCGGAGACCCAGCCGATTCCCTTCGAGTCCACCGATACGTCATGCGCGTCGGCACCCGACGGCAGATCGAACTCCGTCACGACGCTCTTGGCGGCGACGCCGGTGGTCAGCGTCTTGGGCATCTTCGCCAGGTCGAGCGGAGGCGCGCCGGCCCCGTAGTTCTTTTCCAAGTAATCGAGCACCACGGCGACCTGCTGCTCGGAGATATCGAGCGAGCGGACAATGCCGTAGGGGCGGTTGCGCATGGTCTTGATGGTCTCCGCCCAGGCGTCGCGCGTTTTCCGGGAGTACAGGATCTCCTGCAAGCCGCCGTCGTGGCAGTCGGTGCAGAGCGAGACGATGATGGTCTTCCCTGCGCCGTCCGGCATGAGCGTCGAGTACTCGGCCATGGAAGCGTTTTTGCGGTAGTCGAGCGGCACCGTCAGGGCTACGTCAAGCGCCGCGGGGCGGCTCGCGTCCACGGCGATCTCGGCAATCTCGCTTTGCAGGCCCGCTCCCACGCCTTGCACCGTGTGCTTGCCCGGCAGGAGGCTCGCAGCCCGGTAGCGGCCGCCGTCAAGGCTGACGACCGTCACCGCCACGCCGCGGTCCACGTTCTTGACCTTCACCAGCGCGCCCACCACGGGCGCTCCGGATCGGTTCTTGACCACTCCCCCCACCTCCGCGCTCCAGAGGAGCTGCGCGGGCGCTCCCGTGATCGCTAGAACCAACACGCACAATGCTGCTCGACTAGTCATGGCGTTTCCCTCCACTATTCACTATCCACTATCTTTCCGGCGGCGCCCAGACGCTCAGGCGGGGGTCACGTCTCGGCATGCGGACGCGCGGCAGGCTCTCGGCATTCATCACGGTATCTTCCTGGATGATGCCGTTCTTGAAGAGAATCCAGGCGGTGAGGGCGTAGACCTCGTCCGTGGTGAGCGTGCCATCGCGCCCGGCGCCGTTCGGCAAGGCGCGCGGCATGGAGCTGTTAATGATGCTCCAGTAGGTGGTGGCAAACGGGTGGGTATGGTCTCCCACCAGGCGCGGGAAGCCTCCCCCGCCCTGTCCCTCCGCGCCGTGGCAAAAAGCGCACTTGCGCGCGTAGATTGGCGCGCCGTCGCGGGCGGAGCCTCGGCCCGGCCGGAGTTCCCGTCCGTACGGGCCGACCACGTTATCGGCGGCGCGGATTTCGTCCGTGGTCGGCGCGCGGCCCAGCCGGTAGGTGGGCATCTGCGCCAGCAGCGCGGGGCCGCTCTGCACGATCATCAAAAGCAGAATGACTTTGTGCCAACGCATGGGAAGCTCCTTGCTCACAAAATCCTAAATCCCAAACCCTAAACGACATCCATATGTCGTTTAGTCCTAAACAAATTCCAAATCCAAAATTCCAAATTCCGAAACGGCGTTAATGGTTTCGAATTGGTCCGTCGGATTTGTTTAGGGTTTAGGATTTAGAGTTTAGGGTTTCTCCTTTAGTGGTGAATCTCGCCGCCTTCGATCACCTCGTCGTTGGGCAGGTTCTCCATGGCGTTCTGGATCGTGCCGTCGCGCAGGACTCGCCAGTTCATGACGTAGGCGCGGTTGGCGCGGCGGGGGATCTTGTTGCACTGGTCGCCCATCACGTCTCGGCAGGCCGCGCTGGTGTCCACGCCCCAGTTCTTTTCGAGCTCGGTCATGGTCGCCTGCACCGTTCCGGTTTCATCCGTGCAGCGGGACGCGATGATGGTTTCCTCGCCGTTCCAGGTCCAGGGGAAGTGGAAGCGGGCGAAGGCGTACCGCAGGATGGGCTCCTGGAGCTGGGCGTCGCGCCACGTGCGGCCGCCGTCCGTGGTCACCTCGACGCGCCGGACCGCTCCGCCGCCGGACCAGGCCAGGCCGGTAATCACGTAACGGCCGGAACCGGGCAGGACATGGCCGCCGGTCGGGTAGGTGATGACCGACTTCGCGTACATCGCATAATGCCACTCGATGGCCTTGCCGCTGGCGAGCAGGAAGGCTCCTTCGCCCGCCGGGGTGTGCTCCATGTAGGAGGTTCGGTCCTGCGTGGTCATGTAGGGCTGATCCACCACCTTGATGCGGTTCAGCCACTTGACGTTGATGCGCCCGCCGT
>CAYWWM010000450.1:0-3046 GCA_964461735.1 uncultured Solibacteraceae bacterium
TGCCAAACTGTTTCGGGAGACTCGCCAATATCGCATCGCCGGTGGCTGTACTAATTTTCTGGGTCATATTTCCTTCCTGTAATCCCGAAAGCCAGAACTGGGCATCCACCCGAAGCCCGATTGTGCATTTTAGGAATTAGTTTGGACATGTGAGTAGTCGCTTGGCCGTACGATTTTCCCTTACCGAGTCGATTGAATATGCGCTGCAGCTCATCGCCTCTCGTAATGATGATTCCGACACTCAGAACGTTGAGTTCAAATAATAGCCGGAAGGTCGTCAGATCTCTATCGAAAAAGGGATCCTTGTTATTCCATTCTGTTTCTACCGCAACGCGGTCCTTGAAATAATCGACGTGATGAGTTGGCGCTAGAGTTTCGGTTCCGTCTGCCGTGACTCGAATTTCAAAACTGTGCTCGACCCATCCACGCCCGTGGAAAAATCCGTTGAGTCCCCGGCTAATTACAGACTTGTTACCGCCTTTCGACAGAATCTCGCTCTTTCTGAGTCGGAATTGCTGTAAGACGTCAATCACATCCCGTAGCTGCTGAGGGAAGTCGGTTTTCAAGATAGCGCAGGCATGATGCCGCTCCTCTACGGCATAGTCTCCCCGAATTGCCCGAGGCAGGATATCAAGTCCCAAAAGGAAATTCCCGCTTGCTATCGAGGCGAGGATATTACAAGATATGGGCATTGTCAATAGCAAAGGTACAATTAGTTGTAGTCGAAAGCTGGGGGGTCAATTTCTGCGATGGATGCTTGGAATTTCGCGCTCTTTCCCCGTCCAGGCCGCCACGCGTCCGGCAGGTCTATCCTTGAGAAAGAGAAACTGGGGGCCGTGCTCGGAGAGGTCCACGGTCAGCGAGTCGCCCGGGCCGATCTGCCCGGTGGCCAATAAGTGGGCGAGCGGCGCCACCAGGTGGCGCTCGATCGAGCGGCGCAGGTGCCGCGCGCCGTAGCGCAGGTCCAGGCCGTCGGCGAGCAGGAACTGGCGCGCGATGGGCGTCAAGTGGAACGCGAAGCGGTTTCCGCCGCTCGCCTTCTGGAGCCGCGCGTAGACGCGCTCCAGCTCAATCGTGAGCACCTTCTCGAGGTCGGCCGGGCCCAGGGGCCGGAAGGCCACGGATTTGTCAATGCGGTTCAGAAACTCGGGCGAGAACTTCCGCCGCGCGGCCTCCACCGCCATCGTTTTCAACTTCCTCTCGAGGCGCGCGTCGAGCGTCGCCGCGCCCTGCCCGAACCCGATGCCGCCGCCGAGCTGGCGCGCCATCTCGGCCGCCCCCAGATTGCTGGTCAGGAAAATCATGGTCTGCGAAAAGTCCACGCGGCGGTTGTCCCCCAGCGTGAGCGTGGCCCGGTCGAGAATCCCCAGCAGCAACTGCCAGAGCGTGTCGCTGGCCTTTTCGATCTCGTCAAAGAGCGCCAGCGAGAGCTGCAACTCCTCGCGATGCCACCGGTTGAGCGCCTCCTGCGTCAGCACCGGATGGGTTTCCCGATGCCCCAGGTAGCCGGGCGGCGACCCGATCAGCTTGGCGATTTCGTGGCTGTGCTGGAACTCGCCGCAGTCCACCTGCACCAAGGCCCGCGCGTCTCCGAACAGGGCCTCGGCGGTGGCCTCGACGATGCGCGTTTTCCCCGACCCGGTCGGCCCCAGGAGCAGCAGCGTCCCCGCGGGGTGCTGCGGCAGATTCATGCGCGCGACGAAAACCTGGTACGCCGAGACAATCGCCTGAATCGCCTCTTCCTGCCCCACGATGCGGGCTCGCAGCGCCAATTCCAGTTGCTGCGCGTGCGGGCTTTGCCGCGTGGGGTCGAGCACCATTCCCGTGGCCGTCCCCGGCATAGTTTCCTCCCACGCATCTCATCGGCAGAAGGGGAACAGCTGGAGACCCCAATTTTTTCTGGCGGCCGCTCGCCCGCATGGAAATCTGGGCAGCCTACGGTATACTTCTAAGGAAGGTGTTAGGTGCTAGGTGTTAGGTGCGAGGAACCGCCTTGACATCTCGCGCCTTTCTGCCGCTCCCGGTTCCAGGGATCAACCGTCAGAAATGGACCTGACACCTAGCACCTCACACCTAACACCTGATTATGGAATGGCACGATCTGCGGGACCCTCATGACGCGGAGCTCGACCGTCTGGCCGAGCGCTACCAGCTCCACTCCCTGCACATCGAGGACTGCCGCCACGGCGGCCAGAACGCCAAGGTCGAGGAGCAAGAGCACTACCTCTTCGTGGTGCTCAAGCCCGTCGAGGTCGGCGCCGACGGCTCGCTCGAATTTTCCGACCTCGACCTGTTCGTGGGCCGCGACTTTTTGATCACCGTCTGGGAGAGCGACTGCGCTTCGGCCAAGCGGGCTCTCGAAGCGCTGCGCTCCGGCGTGGAGCGCCGCGGCGCCGGCCGTCTCTTGTACCAGGTTGCCGACGCCATCGTGGACTCCTACCTGCCCGTGCTGGACCGGTTGGAGGACGCGAGCGACGCGCTGCAGGACGAAGTCCTCGAGAAGCCTTCGCCCGCCGCTCTGGACCGCATCTTCCAGGCCAAGCGAAACCTGATCGAGCTGCGCCGCATCCTCGCCAATACGCGCGACGTGATGGGGCATTTGCAGCGCACGCAATCGGATCTGATCGCGCGCGAGCTGTGGCCCTTTCTGCGCGACGTCTACGACCACGTGGCGCGCGCGCTCGATACGGTGGATGTCTTGCGGGACATTCTGAGCGGCGCGCTGGAGATCTACCTCTCGGGCGTCAGCCAACGCACCAATCAGGTGATGAAAGTGCTCACGGTGCTGGGCACCATCGCGCTGCCGGCGCTGATCGTGAGCAGCTTCTATGGGATGAATCTGCAGGGCCTGCCCGGGAGCGCCTCGCCCCAAGGCGGCCTCGTCGCGGGCGCGATCATCTTCCTGCTGACCGTGATCTTGCTGGCGCTGCTGCGGGTGCTGCGCTGGATTTAGAAAGCTTAATCAAGCGAGCCATCAGATGCTTCGGCAGCAGCAGAAGCAGGCGCTGCGGGACGATCCGGACGCAGCCGTTCTCCCGGTGCGCAG
>CAYWWM010000451.1:0-3041 GCA_964461735.1 uncultured Solibacteraceae bacterium
GTGCTGAACTATGCGGCCCGCGCCGTCTCCTACGACGGCTCCACTTTGCAGGTGCTAGCGACAGAAAAGTTTGCTACGGGCGTGAAGCTTCGAGTCACCTCCCCGGTGGTTTCCGGGGCACAGACTTTCCGCGTGGCCCGCGTGGAACGGAAGGAAGATCAAGACGGATATTTTCTGGTGGATTTGGCCCTGCTGGCCCCCCCCGCCCCGAAGCGAGCGCCGCGTTCTGAGGAGGTTCCCGAAATCTACCCGGACGCTGCGGGAAAACTAGCCCTCTGCTTGGAGGAAATGGGCCCGCAAACCCCGTTCCAGGACGCGTCTTGTCCTTGACCCAGCGCAAAGGTTTGACGGATGTGCGCCACTTCATCCAATCTGTGGGAAGGCCCTCATGAGTGAACCAAGCAACCAAAGCCATCGTCTTCTGCTGGAATTGCGAAAGCCGAATGCGGTCAGTGAAATTGTGTTTAGCGACGAAGTTTCTGGCGACAACCGACTCTGATTCGGCACGACTAAACAGGCTGCTGAAAAAAGGATCCAAGGGGCAAAATCGGCGATTCCCCGAACGATGATTCAATAAGTTACAAGCGAACATTGGATCGAAAATGCCCAAAGTTTACCCTTTTGGTTCTTTTTTCAGCAACCTGTAAAGTCGTGCCCGTGCGATTCCACAACCCGGTCTACACCATTTGTGAAACCGCTCTAGAGTCTACCGCGCCTCCGGCGCTCTACACTAACGCTGAAAACGGTATAGGCGCTTAGCGCCGAAGATGGAAAAAATTTTGTCGATGTTTGACAACCCTTTTGTTTTCAACGGCCCGGAGGGCCACTTTTTCCGAGCGCAGTCTCGGAAAAAGGGTAGTAGCTATGGAATTGAATTTTCGCCGCCGCCGGCAGGAAATTCTTGCGCATATCGGTTTTCGCCAATACTCAAGGGCCTTCGGAGCGCTTTCCGAAACGGCCCAACGTTCGGAATCTGTCATTTTGGTTCCGGCTCAGTCGGGTGGGGCATGCTCACTCGCGGAGTCTGCCTATTCGCAGAAGCCGTAGTCTTTCCACCGCTTCCGGACCTTCTCCATTTGCTCCGGCGAGGGGTCGGCGGAGGGCGGGAAGATTTCGCCCTCGCGGGCGTATTCGCGGACCGGTTTGGTGGCGTCAATGCCCATGAGATCGGACTCGCCGCGCCGCGACGGAACCTGGGAAACGTCGAGCGGAACGGACTTGCCGCCGGGGATGGTCACCACGTCGCGGCAGGCCTGCACGCGCGTGGTGCTGGCCCATTCGACCAGGAACGGGTTCCAGGGATCAATATCCTCGTCCACGACCGTGACGTGCTTGCAATAAAGCGTGGGATGGCCCCACACATGGCCCATCACGTCCCGCACGTGGCCCGGATAGGATTTCTTGATCGAGACCACCACGTGGAAGCCGGCGCAACTGGCGGCCGTGGCGCAAACATCCCGGATACCGACCAGCCCGGCGCGGCGCAGATGCTCCAGGATCGCAGCCGAGCGGCCCATCGCGCGCACCGTAGTGCTCTCATTGGGAGGCCGCCCCTCATAGGTTCCGTGAAAAACCGGATTGCGGCGATGCGTGACTTTCTTGACTTCGATGTACAAACTGTTCTTGATCTCCCCACCCATGAAGCCGAGAAATTCTCCGAACGGCCCTTCGACCGGCCAGAATTTATCTATGGGCATTTCGCCTTCAATGACAATTTCCGCCTGCGCCGGGACGGGGAGGTCGGACAGCTCCGCTTGCACGACTTCGACCGGCTCGCCTTGGAGTCCCCCCGCGATGTCGTACTCGTCCACCTGGAGCGGCACGGCGGAAGCGCTCGTCAGGTTCACGCAAGGTTCCGGGCCGATGGCGACCGCCACGGGCATCGCCTGCCCGCGCGCCTGCCACTTCTCCCATTGAATCCGGATGTGCCGCGGCGGGTGCGCGATCACGTAGCAACCCATTTGCGTGGCGGTGAAAATCTGGTTGCGGTAGTTGCCGACGTTGACCCAACCGGTCTCCGGGTCGCGCGTAATGACGGCATGCAGCGTGCCGATCTCCGGGCCGCCGTCGAGTTCATGCCACTTGGGCACGGGGAACGGCTCTCCGAACAGGTCCACGTGATCGAGGACCACTTGCTTGCAGGGAGCCTCGCTGCGTGACACCAGGCGCGGTTTGATCGGGTGGGCATACGCTTGCCGCCACTTTTGCGTGGTGGCCTCCGTCTGCGGCGCATTCCCCATCGCCTTCGGCTCAATGCCCATCGCCAGCGCATAGCGTTCGCGCGTGGCCAGGAGGCCCACCAGCAGCGGCGTCCGGTACTGCCCCACTTTCTCGAAGAGCACCGCGGGGCCTTCGCGGTCAAAGTTCTCGCGGCAGATCGCGCCCACTTCCCAGTCCTTTTCGACCGGGGCCGTGATGCGGTGGAGGAGATTCCGCTCCTCCAGCACCGCCAGAAAATCGCGCAGGCTGTTGATGCCGGTCTTGCGCGGCGACGCAGTTGCGGTACCCATGCTCGCCTCACTTCTTTGGCCCCGAATCGGCCGGTTCTTGCGGCCGCTACAGACCGAATCGCCCTACAAACGTTGCATCTCCTCAAACAAGCGCTCGCCCACCTCAGCAAGCCCTGCACCATATGTATTAGCAAATACGATCACACCACGGCCAGATGAAGGTTGAAATTGCAAAAGGGTGTTGATGCCGGGATCAGCACCGCCATGTTCCCAGACCAACTCACCATTGGATATCGTGTGGCTTCGCCATACTAAGCCCTGACCGGATTTTTGGTTGTTGAATGTAACCGTCATCTGTGGGGTCAGCATTTCGCGAACCGACGCCTCGGACAGGATCGGTCTTCCGCCATACGATCCGCCGCTGAGGTAAGTGATCAGATGTTTCGCCAATTGATGAACACTGGTCCGCAAAAAGCCATCCGGGAAATTCGGGTGGTTGTAGAGGCAGTTCGCTGCATATCCGTTAGAGATCGGAACTCCTGGGGACCCTACTACCCCCTGGGGAGTCCCTCCCCAAGCAAGCCCCCGAAT
>CAYWWM010000452.1:0-3023 GCA_964461735.1 uncultured Solibacteraceae bacterium
AGGGCTCCAGGGCTGGCCACAAACCCCTCGGGCGGGTCTGTCCGCACTACGGAACTCCAGTCTCCGTCTACCGACTCATAGATGATCGGCAGCAGTTCCGTGTCGCTGGTGAATTCCAGGTACTCCGGCTCGATAATCAGCAGCAGGGAGCCAGGCACGGAAGTGGTCTTCGCTGGAAAGGTCTTGCCTGCCCCATTCGTCCCGGCCTGTAGGTACTTCTGCGTGGTGCTGCCCGGCGCGAGCAAATCGGTCGGGCTTCCGGGGTAGACGGCGGTCGAGTTCACTGAACCTTTACCAATCAGCAGACAGGACCCACTCGTGCCGAAAGCAGCGTTGTTCGCAGGAGTATTCGCGGGCACCAGGATGGTATAAACTGGAAAGATCGCGCTGTTACAAAAAAAGCAGAACCGCGGCGGCCGAGAGGTGGCCGCCACGGCTCTGCGGATCGCATGCGGTTCGAGGCCCGTGGCCGGACAGGAATGGAGCCTCTATTGCGTCAGCAGAAAGTCCAGCTTGAGCTCCTCAAACATCCTGACGAACACCGTCTGCGATGGAGTGCTTACGCTGTACCCCGCCGGCGGGGTGATCTTAACGGTGTACTCGCCCGCAGCGGCGAACCGGAAGCCGTAGTAGCCGCCCGAGTTGGTCCACGTGGTTGAGATCAAGCGCCTCCCGCCCGCGCCGTACAGTTCCACCTTGACTCCGCGCACGCCCTGTTGCGAAGTTCCCACGATTCCCTCGATGACCGGGTCAGCCGCCTACCCGCGCAGCGGTCAATGGTACAAAAGTCCCCTTTTTCCCTTGGGCCGTACTATGGCCCCAGGACTCCCCGCCTCGCGCCCCGGCAGGCGGATGACCTCCCGGCCAATGGAACTGCACTGCAATCACGCAGCCAAGAAACTGCGGATTTCTGGTTTCAGCCTGTCTTGAGCGCGACTCATTTAGAACAGGAGGATTAGGAACCGGGAAGCTGAATTGTACAGTTGCGGCGCAGGTGTTGTTGCGTCACCACTTGGGCACAGGTCCAAAGGCGGAATGTATCAACTGAGTTACTCCCTGGCATCAATTTGTCCTTGATGCTCTGTTAAGAATCTTGTCCGTTGACGCCGACTACAAACCGCGCGGAATCTGGAGGGAGATCACAGAGGTGTCGTAGCTTTGGGGCCGGGTATAACCCAGGCGCGTGGAAGCCAACAGACTGGGGCTGAAAACGTGGCTGGCTACCAGGGTCAGGTACTGCTGGCGGGTCTTGTCCCGCCGGGCAAAGCCCACGGTATTGCCGGCCTGATGGCCGGTGGCGTCGTCGAAGGTATAGCGGGCGAAGAGGCTATCGCGGTTAGAGAGCTGGTGGTCCAGCCGCACCGTGAGAAAATTCTCGTCCGTCGGCAAGAACTGCGGCGATAAATTCTGAGCAAACCCTCCCCCGAGCCGGGTCGAGTTCGGCAGCGGCATCAAGGCAAGATAGGGGATCACACGAGGATTGAATCGGCCGTCCGGCGGCGTCGGTGATAATCCCCTCGCGCGCCTCGGCATCCGGGAACCGGTCCACTTGTGTCTCGTTCAAGCGGTCGCGCAGCGCTTCGGAGCTGCCCATAAAATAGGTTTTCCCTTTGCGGATCGGGCCGGTGCGCGTGAAGCCGAACTGGTTGCGCTTGAAGGGCGGCGGATCGGAATCGCGGTCGAAAAAGTTGCGGGCGTCGAGCTTGCTGTTGCGGAGATACTCGAAAAACGTGCCGTGAAATGCATTGGACCCAGAGCGCGTAATGGAGTTCAAAACGCCGCCGTTGTTCCGTCCGTATTCGGGCCCGTAGTTGGTGCTGAAAACCTGCACCTGCATCACGGCGTCCGAGCCCAGTTGCACGCCGGCTGCGCTGCGCGGCGGGCGGTTCTGAAAATCCATAATGTTGGTTCCATCCAACAGAAAGGTGTTGGAGGAGAAACGGCTGCCGGAAACTGTCAGACTTCCCCCGCTGACTCCTCGGGAGGCGGAGGCCGCAGAGGGATCGGACACGCCGGCTTCCAGCGTAACCAGCTGCGTGTAACTGCGTCCGTTGAGAGGGAGCCCGGCCAGCAGGCTCTCATTGATGAGATTGGCTCTGGCAGCCGGAGCACTTTCCGCGGCTCCAGCCTGGTTGTCCGCAGAGCTTGGCGGCCGATCTTGCGCGCCCAATTCTGGCAGGGGGAAGAGATGCGCAACTATAAGAAAGGCGAGTGTGATTGCCAATTCTCGCCCTGAGAATCCGACCATGCTCATCCTCCTTCGCGCTCCGGGAGCGGCGATAGTTCTTTGCTAGATAATATGGCTATCCTCGCGACGCGGCTGAGGTCGCAAGGGCCTCGAACTGCGCCCCATCGGTTGAATGGCCTGTTCCGAAATAGCAGATGGGCCTTTCCGTCCACCCAAAACCATACACCTGCCGCAGGGTCGAGTCAATCGAATGGAAGAAGGGGGGATCGGCGGCGCCGCCGGTTCCCGTGCGGTATCGAAGAAAAAGCCTGTTCGCTGGGACGCAAACGGGTGTATATTTTCAAGCGCCGGAAGGTCAAAAAGGGAACTCCGGCTATCCACGATAGGCTAAGCTGGGAACAGATCGAGAGGTTCGCTAGGAGGTCAAGATGCGAGACAAACTGGTAACCGCTGCGGCGGTCGTGGTAGGTCTTCTTGTTGTTCCCGTCCTGGTCCTCCCCCATCACTCGGCGACCATTTACGACCGCGACAAACAGATTACGCTGGTAGGGAGCGTGAAGGAGTTCAAACTGATCAATCCCCATCCGCACCTGTATTTCCGTGTGAAGGACGAGGCGGGCAAGGTAGTGGACTGGATTGGCGACTCGGCCCGTGCCCCGTCCAATTGGTTCAATTCCGGCTGGGGAGCGAATTCCCTCAAGCCCGGTGACACGATCACGATTACGGGGGCGCCCACCAAAGATGGGCGGCCGATGCTCCAAATTCAGAAAATCGTGACTCCGGATGGGAAAGAGTGGACCGAAGGAGCTGCGCGAACCCCTGCGGCGCCCCGACC